>JAGWIH010000112.1 GCA_028866355.1 Alphaproteobacteria bacterium | reverse complement strand
CCGCTCGCATCGTCGCCGAAGGTGACGTAGCGCACGTCGCGCCACGGCCGCAGCAGATCGTCCCAATGCGCCGACAGCGGATTGCCCGACTGACCGGGCACGATCATGAACTGCGCCGCCGCGGGATGCGCCATGTCCACGATCATCCGCATCACCGGGCCGAGCCGGTCGCGGAACGGATGTGCATCGTCGCTGATCGCGAAGGCGCCGGCGTCGAGCGTATCGCTGGCGCCAGGCGCCGCGATCGTCGGCGTCAGCAAACGGCCAAGCACCGGTACACGCGACCATAACGGATGACGCAATCGCGCCGGATGCGCGTCGCCCCAGTGCCAATCGTCCATGTTGTCGCCATAGCGTCGGCGGAGATCGGCGAGCGCGCGATCGAGCGCCGCCGCGAGGAGCGCCGGACAGCCACGAGCGCCGCACCAATCCGGATGATCGACGAGAATGTCATGCACGACATTGGGCCGCACCGACCAATAGTCCGGCAACAACGGGCCGAGCTTGGGCACGAATAGCGCGCGCGTGACCTCGCGCAGCCAGGCGGCAAAGATCAGCGGCTCGCTGCGGCCGATGTCCATGCGATCGTCCCACGTCGCGAGCCTGGCGAGCGCCGCCTTATCGTTCGCCGGTTGGGGCACTTCGCGCAGCATCAATGGCAACAGGTTGTGCGCCATCGACGAGAACACGTCCGCCTGCATGGCTGCCGCATTCGCCGGGCTCTGCCGCGGCGTGGCATCGAGCAGCGCGTGGATGCGTTCGACGCGATAGGGCAGGTCCCAATCGCGGCCGAGATAGAAATCGCCCTTGGCGACGATCCGGTTGTTGGCGCTGGCTAGGCTGCCGGAAGGCGGGTCGTAGTCCTGCGGCAAATCGTCGAAGGGCACGAAGCCGGTCCAGTCGTAGGCGCCGGTCGCGCCCGGCGCCGGCAGCCAACCGTCGCCCTTGGCGCGGATTGGCACCTGACCCGGCGCGATGAAGCCGATATGACCGTATATATCGGCGTAGACGATATTCTGCTGCGGCGCGACGAAGTCCCGCAAGGCGGCACGGAACTCCGTCCAGTTATCGGCATGCGACAATTGCCACAAGGCGTCCGGCGTGCGGTCGTCGTCGGTGAGCCAGGTGGTTTGCAGCGCCAATACTTTGCCATCGCCGGCGTTCCAGTCCGCCAGATCGGAAATCACGGGCCCGTGCCGCGTCGAGCGCACCGTCAGCGTCACGGGCGCGCCATTGCGCACGCGGATGATTTCCTGTCGGCTGACAAACGGCAGCGGGCCACCGGGGGCAAGGTAATGCGTCGAATCCTTCGGATCGGTCTGTTCGATGAATAAGTCTTCGACGTCGCTCGCGGTCGTGGTGAAGCCCCAAGCGATGCGCTTGTTGTGGCCGACGACAATGAACGGCGTGCCCGGCGCCGTCACGCCGGCGAGTACGGTGCTACCAACTTCAATTCGCGCCAAGTACCACACGCCCGGCGAATTCAGGCCGAGATGCGTGTCGTTGGCGAGCAGCGGCTTGCCCGAAACCGTGCGCGTGCCGGCGACGGCCCAGTTGTTCGAAGCGCGCGTCGGCTCGGCCAAGCCCGGCGGCAACGCGGCGACGAGCCGATCGAGCAGTGTGCGATCGAGTGCCGCCTGCTTGCCAGTGACCGGCGCATCAGCGGGATAGGGCGGATAGAGCACCGCAAGGTCCGCCGGCGTCAGATGCTGCAGCAACCGCGCACGCAGCAACTCGCCGCGGAAGTTTGCCGTGAGCTCCAGATCCATGATCTTGCCCCACACCAGCGTGTCTGCCGGCTTCCACGGCTCGATGCCGATGCGCAGCACGGTGTATTCCGGCGGCAGCGCACCGGGCCGCGTCTTGATCCAGGCATTCACGCCGGCCGCATAGGCATCGAGGATGCCGCGCACCGTCGGCGACAAATGCGCGTATTGCGCTTCGGCCGCGCGATAAAGACCGAGCGTGCGCGTGAAACGATCGGCGGGCACCGCCACGGCGCCGAACCACTCCGCCAGCCGGCCGGCGCCGTACCGGCGCATCAAATCCATCTGGAACAGCCGGTCTTGAGCGTGGACGTAACCGAGCGCGAAAGCGGCGTCGGTATCGGTCTCGGCGACAATGGTCGGAATCCCGTGGGCATCGCGCGTGATCGAAACCGGCGCGGTCAAACCGTTGACGACAATCGTGCCGTCGGTCTGCGGCAACGAACTCCGTAAATAGAACCAGCCGCCGGCGACGACGACCGCCAACCCAATGATCGCACCGACGAGCGCACGACGGAGAGCGCGTTTCGTCCTAGGTGCCATCGGCGCGCGGCGCAGCAGGGGTCATGAGGGGGTGTGAATTTAAAGCCCGAGCTCTTTCAGAATCGCGGCGCGATCGGCATCGAGATCGGGCGCGGGCGCGCGCGTCGGCGGATCGTCCATGCCCGAAATCTTCATCGGATTACCGGTCAGTTTCAGTTTGCCCGACTTCGGATCGTCGACTGTGACCAGCATGTTGCGCGCGGCGACCTGCGGATGGTCGAGCGCCTGCTTGACGTTGTTGATCGGCCCGGCCGGTATGCCGGCCTGCTCGAAGACGGCGAGCCAATGGACCGTCGGTTTGGCTTTGAGCAGGCTTTCGATCTCGGCTTTGAGTTTCAGCTGGTTGGAAAGCCGTTTCTCGTTGCTGGCGTAATCGGGGTTCTGCGCCATCGCCGGCTTGCCGAGCGCGGCGGCAAGACGGCCGAAGGTGACGTCGTTGCCGGCCGCAATAATGACGTAGCTGTCGGACGTCGCGAAAGCCTCGAACGGCGTGATGGTCGGATGCCGGGCGCCGAGGGGGCCGGGCACCTCGCCGCTGACGGTGTAACGCATGATCGCATTCTCGAGCAGCGCCAGCTGGCAATCGAACATCGCGACATCGATCTTGACGCCTTGGCCAGTGCGTTCGCGCGCGACGAGCGCGGCGTTGACGGCGACGGCCGTGTAAAGACCGGCGCCGATGTCGCCTATCGACATGCCGACGCGCGCCGGCGGCTGGCCCGGATTGCCGGTGATCGACATCATGCCGCCGAGCCCTTGCACGACCATGTCGTAGGCCGGCCGGTCCGACCACGGTCCGCTGTGACCGAAGCCGGACGCCGCCGCATAGATCAGCTTCGGATAACGCGGGTGCAGCGCGGCCCAGCCGTAACCCAATTTCTCCATCGTTCCCGGCCGGAAATTCTCCACCAGCACGTCGGCCTTGGCGAGCAGCGCCTCGAAGATGCGTTTGTCGCTGTTGTTCTTGAGATCGAGGGCGATTGATTGCTTGCCGCGGTTGACCGATGAAAAATAGGTCGACTTGCTGCCGCGGAACGGCCCGTATTCGCGCGCGTCGTCGCCTTTGGGCGGCGCCTCGACCTTGATGATGCGCGCGCCGAGCTCGGCCATCAGGAAGGTGCAATAGGGCCCGGCGAGAATCCGCGACAGGTCGAGAACCGTGATGCCGTGAAGCGGCCCGTTGCCGGCCATGCGTTCGCGCGCCTTTCGATTTTGCCCCGCGCGGTCTCTTAGCCCAGGCGCCGGCCGCCGTCCAATCCTTGATCGCGCGATCACTCGCGGCGCAAGCTGCCGCCATGAATATGCAGACACTGGCCTGCCTCGGCCGCCACGGCTTTCACCGTTTGGCCTATTACGAATGGGCAGGGCCGCCATCGGCGCCGACGGTCCTGTGCCTCCATGGCCTGACGCGCAACGGTCATGATTTCGATGTGCTGGCCGAAGCCTTGAGCCGCGAGTTCCGCGTCGTTGCGCCCGACTATCCCGGCCGGGGCGCGAGTGAATGGCTGAGCCATCCGGAAGATTACGTCACCGAAACTTATGCCGCCGATACGGCCGCGTTGATCGCGCGGCTCGGCGTCGAGCGTGTGGATATCGTCGGCACGTCGATGGGCGGCATTATCGGCATGGCGTTGGCCTCGCAACCGGGCAACCCGGTGCGCAAGCTGGTGATCAACGATGTCGGACCTTTGATCGCCAAATCCGGCTTGAAACGCATCCGCCGCTATGTCGGTCGCGATCCCAGCTTCGTCGATCTGGCCGCGCTCGAAGCTACGCTGCGTTGGGTGTTTGCCGGTTTCGGCAATTTGCCCGACAGCACATGGCGGCGCATGGCCGAGCAAAGCGCGCGGCGCAAGCCCGACGGCAGTTTCGGTTTCAACTACGATCCGAAGATCGCGGTGCCGTTCAAGCGCGGCTGGTTCGTCCGCGATGTCTCGCTCTGGCATCTCTATGACGCGATGACCTGTCCGACCTTGGTGTTGCGCGGCGCCGACAGCGACATCCTCCGGCGGGCCGACGCCGAAGCGATGACGCGGCGCGGCCCGCGCGCCAAGCTGGTCGAATTCGCCGCGATGGGACACGCGCCGTCCTTGACCATGCCCGATCAGATCGCCTGCGTGCGGGATTTTCTGCGTGGCTGAGACGGGCTATCTCGCG
The DNA here is from genome assembly GCA_028866355.1 of Alphaproteobacteria bacterium. Classification (GTDB taxonomy): domain Bacteria; phylum Pseudomonadota; class Alphaproteobacteria; order ATCC43930; family CGMCC-115725; genus REEB95. The sequence continues at coordinate 2,818 of JAGWIH010000112.1, read as the reverse complement.
CCGGCGGGTTTTGTCGATGACCTCAAGCACGAGCTCGGCAGTGCCGCGCGGGCGACGCATGGCCGGCTGGTGATTGCGGACGGCGCGCCGCGGCCCGTTGCATGGGCGGCCAACGTCTGGCACGCGCCGCAACGCCTGACGATCGCTTCAATCGGCGACGCCGCCAAACAGCTCCGCGCCATGCAGCGCAACTGGGCGCTCTATCAGACGGCGCATCATCGCCGCGCCAAGCTGATCACTGACAAGTTGCCCAAGGTCTCGGCCAAGCCGTTGCGCTTCGGCGATCCGGCGCCGACCGCGCCGTTAGGCTCATGGACGCTCGTCGATGCGAATACCGTCATCGCGTCATCGCGCTGCGCGAGCCCGTTTCCGAACGGCGAGGCGCGCTTCGTCGAGGACAAGTCGGCGCCGAGCCGCGCCTATCTCAAGCTATGGGAGCTGTTCACGCTGATCGGCGCGCGGCCGCAGGCCGGCGAGGTCTGTGTCGATCTCGGCGCGAGCCCCGGCGGCTGGACCTGGGTGCTGGCGTCTCTCGGCGCGCGGGTGACCGCCGTCGACAAAGCGGCGCTAGCGCCGTCGGTGACGCGTCTACCGAACGTCACCGTGCTGCAACAAAGCGCCTTCGCGCTCGAGCCCAGTGCGGTCGGCCCGATCGATTGGCTTTGCTGCGACGTGATATGTTACCCGGCACGATTGCTGGCGTTGGTCGAAAGGTGGATGAAGGCAGGAACCGTGCGGCGCTTCGTCTGCACCGTGAAATTCCAGGGCGCGACCGATTTCGAAACCGCGCGGCGTTTTGCGCAAATTCCCGGCGCGCGCCTGCTGCACCTGCATCACAACAAGCACGAGCTGACATGGCTGAAATTGTCCTAGACGGCCTGCCGCCATTCCGGCCGCGGCTACCGTGGTGGGGACCCGATCTTCAGACCATCCGGTCGGTCATCGTCAAAAGCAGCGCGCTCGATGGCCACACCGGCGAACGATTGTTCTTTCCGCTCGGCGACGGCGATCGGCTGGCGGCGATGCTCAACCGCACGACATCGGCGAAAAAATTGCCGTTGATTGTGTTGGTGCACGGCCTGACCGGCCTCGAAGACAGTTTCTATATGTGCGAGAGCGCCGGGCATTATCTGTCGCGCGGTTTCGACGTGTTGCGTCTCAATCTGCGCGGCGCGGGCCGTTCGCGTCCGTATTGCCGGACGCAATACCACGCCGGCAGCAGCGATGATTTGGCCCGGGTGTTCGCATCATTGCCGCCGGACCTGACGGCGAACGGCGTGGTCGCGGTCGGCTATTCACTCGGCGCCAACTTGCTCCTCAAATATCTCGGCGAGCAGGGCGATGCCGCGAAGGTGGACGCGGCCGCCGTCGTCTCGGCCCCGCTCGATCTCGCCGCGACGTCGCGGCGGCTCAACACCTGGCGCAACGTCGCCTATCAACGCTATCTGCTGCGTTACATGAAGGCGGAAGCGGTGGCGCCGGGCGCCGAGCTTTCGGCGGCCGAACGCCGCGCGGTCCTCGCCGCGCGCAGCGTCTGGGAATTTGATCACGTTTACAGCGCGCCACGTGCGGGCTTCGACGGCGCCGCCGACTATTATGCACGAAGCTCGTCCGGCCAATTTCTCGCCGGCGTCACCGTTCCGACGCTGGTGATCCACGCACTCGACGACCCATGGATCCCGGCCGCGCCCTATCGGGCATTCGATTGGCAGCGCCACCGGAATCTGCACGACGTGCTGACGTTGCGCGGCGGTCATGTCGGGTTCCACGGCGGCGAGGTCGCCGCGTGGCACGATCTGGCGATCGCGCGCTTCTTCGAAAGTCTCAGCCGACCTTGAGCCGCGCCGCAACGTCGCGCGCGAAGTAGGTGAGGACGCCATCGGCGCCGGCGCGCTTAAAGCCGACCAGGGATTCGAGAATCACGCTCTCGTCGAGCCAGCCGCGTTCGATCGCACCTTTGAGCATGGCGTACTCGCCGCTCACCTGATAGGCGAAGGTCGGCAGCTTGAAGCGCTCTTTCACCCGCCACAGCACGTCGAGATAAGGCATGCCGGGTTTCACCATCACCATGTCTGCGCCTTCGGCGACGTCGAGGCCGACTTCACGCAACGCCTCGTCGCCGTTCGCCGGATCCATCTGATAGGTGCGCTTGTCGGCCTTGCCGAGCGACGATTTGGAGCCGACGGCGTCGCGGAACGGCCCGTAGAAGCCCGAGGCGTATTTCGCCGCATACGCCATGATCTGCACGTGCTCGAAGCCGGCGCGATCGAGCGCGTCGCGGATGGCGCCGACGCGGCCGTCCATCATGTCCGACGGCGCGATGACATCGCAGCCGGCTTCGGCCTGCACCAACGACTGACGCACCAGCGCGGCGACCGTCGCGTCGTTGGCGACGTCGCCATCGCGCACCAGGCCGTCGTGGCCATGCGTCGTATAGGGGTCGAGCGCGACGTCGCACATCACGCCGAGATCGGGATGCGCCTTCTTCAGCGCGCGCACGGCGCGGCAGACAAGATTCTCCGGATTGAAGGCCTCTTCGCCATCCGGCGTCTTGAGCGACGGCGGCGTCGCCGGAAACAGTGCGATCAACGGGATGCCGAGATCCTTGGCCTTGCCGGCTTCGACGGTGAGTGCCGCGATCGACAGCCGATCGACGCCCGGCATCGACGGGATCGGCGCGCGCGCGGCTTTGTCGTCGTGCACGAACACCGGCCAGATCAGATCGCCGGCGGTTAGCGTTTGCTCCGCGACAAGCTTGCGCGACCAGGCGTGCCGGCGGTTGCGCCGCAGGCGCAACCGCGGATATTCGCCCGAGCGT
>JAGWIH010000111.1 GCA_028866355.1 Alphaproteobacteria bacterium | reverse complement strand
CGGTGCCGGCCTTGCCACGATCGGCGTCGCCGGCGCCGGCGTCGGCATCGGTAATCTCTTCGGCTCCTTCGTGAGCGCCGTCGGCCGCAATCCGGCGGTCCGCGATCGCGTGTTCCGCGACGTGCTGCTGGGGTTCGCGCTGACCGAAGCCGTCGCGCTGTACGCCCTGGTGATCGCACTGATCATCCTGTTTGCCTGATTGCCGTCGTTGCCGATCATCTGGCGTACGACCATGCGCTTCGCACGATCCGCCACGGTAATCGGACTCGCGGTCGCATTGTCGGCCGCGTTTTCAGGCGTTGCCATGGCCGAAAGCGCGATGCCGCAGATGGATTTTGCCAATCCGCTCACCCTCGCGCAGGTGCTCTGGATGGCGGTGATCATGCTCGTGCTGTACATCTTGATGGCGCGATGGGCGCTGCCGCAGCTCGGCGGCGTGATCGAAAACCGCAAACGGCGCATCGACGACGACCTCAGCGCCGCGACACAGGCCCGGACCGAGGCGACCCGGATCGTTGCGGAAGTGGAACAAGCCATCCGCAACGCCCACAGCGAGGGCCAGGCCGCTATCGCCAACGCGATGGCCGGAGCAAAGGATAAGGTGCGGATCGAGGAGGAAGCGCTGAAAGCCCGCCTTGATGCCGAGCTGAATCGTGCCAAGGGTGAGATCGAGCAGACTCGCCGCGCGGCCCTGGCCGTCCTTCGTCCGGTGGCGGAGGACGTGACGCGCGCGCTGGTGGAGCGGCTGACCAGCCGCCCCGCGGAGCGGGCGGTCATCGGCCAGGCCCTGGACGCGGCTCAGCAGTAAGGCGCCGACCATGGAATACGCGGCGCTACAAGGAATCATCTGGGCCAAAGGGACCTTCTGGGTCGCCGTCGCCGTCCTCATCTTCCTGGCGCTCGCGGGACGAAAGGTCGTCGCAGCCATCGTCACGGTCCTCGACGACCGCAGCACGGACATTCGCCGCCAGCTCGATGAAGCCGCCCGCCTGCGCGCCGAGGCGGAAAGCATGCTGAAAGACGCCGAGACGCGGAAGAACCAAGCTCTGGCTCAGGCGCGCGACATGCTCGCTGCCGCGTCGCGCGATGCCGAACGGCTCGCCACAAAAATGATCGCCGACGCGCATGCAGTCGCAAAGCGGCGAGAGCAGATGGTCGAGGAACAAATCATTGCGGCGCGTCACGCCGCGGTCGAGGAGATTCAACAGCAAGCCGCCGTGCTGGCGTGTCGGGCGACCGAAATCGTCCTGCGCCAGACGATCAACACAGAGCAGGGCAACCAGCTCATCGATTCGTCGATTGCCGGCATCGCCGAAGCATTCCAACGCCGCACCGAATATTGAACTACGCGCCGCCGGTTGGTCCGGCCGTTGGCTCGAGCGCGAGATAGGCAGCGCCGAGCGACTGCGCGACCGCCGGGTGGGTGATGCGGCCGGCCTGGATATTGAGGCCGGCCATCAGATTGCGATCGTCGGCAAGCGCGCGTTGCCAGCCCTTCTGCGCCAAAGCGAGCACGAACGGCAACGTTGCGTTGTTGAGCGCGAAGGTCGATGTGCGCGCGACCGCGCCAGGCATGTTGGTCACGCAATAATGGATGACGCCTTCCTCGATGTAGGTCGGATCGGCGTGTGTCGTCGGCCGGCTGGTTTCGCAGCAGCCGCCCTGATCGATCGAGATGTCGACGAGCACCGAGCCCGCGCGCATGCGCTTCACCATGTCGCGTGTCACCAGCTTCGGCGTCGCGGCGCCGGCAACCAGCGCCGCGCCAATCACCAGATCGGCCCCGACGACCTCGCGTTCGATATTTTCGACCGTCGAGAACAGGGTATGGAGTTGCGACCCGAATTGCAGGTCGAGCGCATAAAGCCGCGCCAGTTGCTTGTCGATGACGGTGACATGCGCCTCCATGCCCATGGCAACGCGCGCGGCATTGGTGCCAGCGACGCCGCCCCCCAAGACGACCACGCGCGCGGCCGATACGCCCGGCACGCCGCCGAGCAGCACGCCGGCACCGCCCTGCTCTTTCTCGAGGTAATGCGCGCCGACCTGAATCGCCATGCGGCCGGCGACCTCGCTCATCGGCGCCAGCAGCGGCAGCCCACCGCGTTCGTCGGTGACCGTCTCATAGGCGATGCAGGTTGCGCCCGACCGCAACAAGCCATCGGTCTGTTTGCGATCGGCGGCGAGATGGAGATACGCGAACAACACCTGGCCGCGACGCAGTAGCGCGATTTCCGGCGGCTGCGGCTCCTTGACCTTGACGATCAGCTCGGCCTTGGCGAAGACGTCGGCGGCGTTGGCTGCAATGCTCGCGCCAGCACGGCGATACGCGTCGTCGTCGAAACCAGCGCCGCTGCCCGCGCCGCTTTCGACCACGACCGTCTGACCATGATGAACCAGCTCGCGCACGCTTCCCGGCACCAGTCCGACGCGGTATTCATGGGTCTTGATCTCTTTCGGCACGCCGACCAGCATCGTTGTCTCCGCTTTTATCGAATTCGCTAAAATGCGCGTCAATCGCCGCAGCTTGCTCCTTGTGCCGCTGACCCTGTTGACAGCGCCCTTCGGCGCGTCAGCGGTCCGCGCGCATTCCTACACCTTCGGCAAAATCGAGATCGGCCATCCGTGGGCCGAGCCGTCGACCAGCGATATCGCCGCTGTCTTTATGGCGCTGGCGAATATGGCCGACAAGCCCGACCGGCTGACCGGCGCCGCGACGCCGATCGCCAATGCGGTGTTGTTTCAGGATTATGGCAACCGCCCCGTTGACGCCTTCGTTTTGCCCGCGAAGCAGCCGGCTGCGCTGCAGCCCGGCGGACGCCGTATTGTGCTGCAAAGCATCAAGCGCAAGCTCGCCGTCGGCGACGATTTTCCGCTGACGCTGCGTTTTGCCGCCGCCGGCGAAACGACGGTCATGGTGCTGGTCGAGCGCGGACCGGCGGAGCCGACGACGCCGCCGGCGCATTGACGAGCGCGGCGACGTAATCGGCGATGGCGAGCGAACTCGTCAGACCCGGCGATTCGATGCCGAAGAGATTGACCAGACCGGCAATGCCGTGGCGTTCGGAACCATCGATGCGAAAGTCGGCGGCCGGCTCATCGCGGCTGCTGATTTTCGGTCGAATGCCGGCATAACCCGGCTGCAATGCACCGTCGGGAAGTCCCGGCCAATACTTGCGGATCGCGGCATAGAAACGCGCGCCGCGCTTTGGGTCGACCGTATAATCGATGCCGTCGATCCATTCAGTGTCCGGACCGAAGCGGCCTTGGCCGGCGAGATCGGGCGTGTAATGGACACCGAGACCCGCATGCTCGGGCACCGGATAGACCGGACGCTGGAACGGCGCCTTGCCTGGCAGCGTGAAGTAGACGCCGCGGCAATAATAATCGTGCGGAATGCTGTCCGACGGCACACCGGCGAGGCGCCGCGCAATACCGGGCGCATAAAGGCCGGCCGCGTTGATCAGGATCTTGCACGCGAGCGTCATCGGCTCGTCGCCGGCGATTTCGAGCGTAAAGCCGCCGGCGTCATGCACCCGACCGGAAGCGACTTCGGAACGCAGCGCCACCACCGCACCATGCGCCTCGGCCTCGCCCTGCAAACTCAGCATCAAGGCGTGGCTGTCGACCAATCCGGTGGACGGCGAATGGAACGCGGCGACGCAGGCGACCGCGGGCTCCAGCGTTCGCGCCGCCTTGGCATCGAGCAGTTCCAGATCATCGACGCCATTGGCCTCGGCGTGCGCCATGACCTTCGCCAGCAGCGGGATTTCGGTCTCGTCAGTCGCGACGACGAGCTTGCCGATGCGCTTCATCGCGACACCGCGCGCGGCGCAATATTCGTAGAGGCGCTTGCGTCCGGCGACACAGAACCGCGCCTTAAGGCTGCCTGCCGGGTAGTAGAGCCCGGCATGGATGATCTCGCTGTTGCGCGACGAGGTATGCGCGCCGATATAGCGCTCTTTTTCGATGACCAGAACGGTCCGGCGGCTCAACGCCAGCGCGCGCGCCACCGCGAGTCCGATAACGCCGGCGCCGATAACCACGCATTCGACCGACTCGCGCATGTGCATTCCCTGCAATCCGATCATGCCGAGATTGACGCAGGGACGCGAGACCGACAATCTCCAACGACATCTTCGAGAGCGCCCATGCCCGCCGCGCCTGCGCACACGCGTCCCGTCAGCCGCATCGAGGCGCTTTATCCTTACCTGCTGTTGGCGTTGTGCAACCTGTTCTGGTCGGGGAACTGGGTGCTCGGCCGCGCCGCACACACTGTCATTCCGCCGGTCGCGTTGACCTTCGGCCGTTGGACGGTTTCGGCGATCTGTCTTGCACCGCTGGCGATTCCGCGACTCCGTGGCAAAGGCGCGATCATTCGGCGGCATTGGCTGCTGATCGCGACGATGGGTTTCCTCGGTCTCGGATTTTTCCAGATCGTGATTTACACCGGGCTGCGCTACACCACCGCGATCAATGCCGTGTTGATGAATTCGGCTGCACCGCTCTACATCATCGCGATTTCGTGGCTGCTCGACGGTGAAACGGTCACGCCGCGCCAACTCATCGGCATGGTGTTGTCGTTCTGCGGCATCGTCGTCATCATCAGCCGTGGCACCCTCGCCCAGCTGGTGCATCTACACTTCAACATCGGCGATCTGGTCATTCTTCTCGCCATGCCGGCGTGGGGATTCTATTGCGTGCTCTTGCGCCGCGCGCCCAAATCGCTCGATACGCTGGGACTGCTCTTCGCCGTCAACATTGCCGGCCTGATTCTTGTCGCGCCCGCTTTGGTATTCGAGGCGGTGTTTTTCGGCCTGCCGGAGCCGACGCCGCTCGGCGGCTTTGCCGTGCTCTACACTGGAATCTTCGCGTCGTTCCTCGCGTATATCTGTTGGAACAAAGGCGTCGAGATGGTCGGTGCGAACCGCGCCGGCTTCACGTCGCACCTGCTACCCGCCTTCGCTACCGTGCTGGCGGTATTCACGCTCGGCGAAGCGTTGCATCCGTATCACGTTGTCGGTATCGCCATCGTGCTGTTCGGTGTTTGGCTCGCCACCAGCACGCGGCGCAAGCCGCTCATCGCGCCAATGGATTAGGCCTTGCCGTAACCGCCGCCGCCCGGCGTTTCGAGCACGAAAACGTCGTCTGGCCCAACTGCAATCACCTGCGTGCCGCCGAAATCTTCGCGCTTGCCGTCGGCACGCTCGACCCAATTGCGCGCCGGGGCCGCACTTGCGCCACCGGCTAATCCGAAGGGCGCCATCCGCCGCCGGTCGCCGAGGATCGCCGCTGTCATCGCTTCGCGGAAGCGGATGCGCCGCACGACGCCGTCGCCGCCGCGCCAGCGGCCGGCGCCGCCCGAGCCGCGGCGGATCGAAAAACTTTCGAGCAGCACCGGGAAGCGCCATTCGAGCACCTCCGGATCGGTCAGGCGTGAATTGGTCATGTGGGTGTGAACCGCCGATGCGCCGTCGAACCCGGGCCCGGCGCCGGCGCCGCCGCAGACCGTCTCGTAATATTGATAACGCGTCGTGCCGAAGGTGAAGTTGTTCATCGTGCCCTGCGCCGCCGCCATCGCACCGAGCGCGGCATAAAGCGCGTCGGTGATGCACTGCGAGGTCTCGACGTTGCCCGCCACGACGGCGGCCGGATAACGCGGACTCAACAGCGAATCCGGCGGGATGCGGATGTCGATCGGCACCAAGCAGCCGGCGTTCATCGGAATTTCGGCGTCGACCAGCGTGCGGAAGACGTAAAGCACCGCAGCTTTGCACACGGCCTCTGGCGCGTTGAAATTGGTCGCAAGTTGCGTACTGGTGCCGGCAAAATCGACGATCGCGCGCCGCGCATTGCGGTCGATCGTCACTTTGACGTGGATCATCGCACCCGAATCCATCTCGGCGGCGTATTCGCCGTCGCTGAGACGGCCGAGCACGCGCCGGACCGCTTCGGCGGCGTTGTCCTGGACGTGACCCATGTAGGCTTCGACAACATCGTGACCGAAATGACGCACCATCCGGTGCAGCTCCTGTACGCCCTTCGCGCAGGCGGCGATCTGCGCCTTGAAGTCGCCGAGATTTTGCTCGGGATTGCGCGCGGGGAATTTGCCGCCGGCAAGCAACGCGCGCGTTTCGGCTTCGCGGAAGCGGCCTGCATCGACCAGCAGAAAATTGTCGATCAGTACGCCCTCTTCTTCAATGGTGCGGCTCAACGGCGGCATCGAGCCGGGCGTGATGCCACCGATATCCGCTTGATGACCGCGCGACGCGACATAGAACTGGGCCGCGTCGCCTTCCAATTCGTCCTCGGCGAATACCGGCGTGATGACCGTGACGTCGGGCAAATGCGTGCCGCCGTTATAGGGCGCATTCAGCACATAAACGTCGCCGCGCTTCATGCCGCGGCCATCAGACTTGTTCGCGCGCGCGCGAATGATGCTGGCGACGCTTTCGCCCATCGAGCCCAGATGCACCGGCATGTGCGGCGCATTGGCGATCAACGCGCCGGTTCGATCGAATAACGCACATGAAAAGTCGAGCCGCTCCTTGATGTTGACCGAATAGGCGGTGTTCTGCAGCGCGACGCCCATCTGCTCGGCGATCGACATGAACAGATTGTTGAAGACCTCGAGCATGACCGGATCGACCTGGGTACCGATCGCGACCGCGCGCGGCCGTGGAACGACGCGTTCGAGCACCAGATTGCGGCGCGCATCGACGCGCGCGCGCCAGCCCGGTTCGACCATCGTCGTCGCGGTGTCCTCAACGACCACGGCGGGACCATCGATGGCGTCGCCCAGCGCCAACTTTGCACGGGCATAAACCGGCGCCGCCCAGGTTTTACCGGCAGTGAAGACACCGACGTGATCGAGCGGCTGCGGCATCGGCCCGCCAGCTTCGGCGCCAACCACGCCGTCATCCGCGCTGCCAACCGCGCCAATGGCTTCGACGCCGAGCGATTCGACGATGAGCGGCTTGTCGTCGACGACGAAGCCATAACGCTGCTTGTGCGCATCGGCAAAATTCGCGCGCAGTCGGTCGGCATCGCCGTAATCGACGATCAGCGGCACGTCGGTGCCTTCGTATTTGACGTGCGCCTTGCGCAACACGGCGATGTCCGTGTCGGCGATGCCCTGCGCGGCGAGTTCCGCCTTGGCGGCGTCGGTCAGCGTGGTGAGGATGGCCTCGAAATCGGCCGCCGCCGCTTGCGTCAGCTTTGCTTCGACCGCCTGCTCCTTGAGGCTGCGCAAATCCGCGAGCCCCATGCCATACGCCGACAACACGCCC
>JAGWIH010000110.1 GCA_028866355.1 Alphaproteobacteria bacterium | reverse complement strand
GTGGCCGCGGATCTCGGCCTCGTCGCGCACGCCGCCGAGCGACATGCGCACGAAATTGCGGCCGGTGGCGCGCGCCACCGACTTGCCGAGCGACGTCTTGCCGACGCCGGGCGGACCAACCAGGCACAGGATCGGACCCTTGACCTTGCGCATGCGGTTCTGCACCGCGAGGTACTCGAGGATGCGTTCCTTGACCTTCTCGAGACCATAATGGTCGGTATTCAAGACTTTCTCGGCGGCCTTGATGTCGCGCTTCACCTTGGAGCGCGCCTGCCAGGGGATCGACAGCATCCAATCGAGATAATTGCGGACGACCGTCGCCTCGGCCGACATCGGACTCATGGTGCGAAGCTTCTTCACTTCGCCCATCGCCTTGTCGCGCGCTTCCTTGCTGAGCTTGGTCTTGTTGATGCGCTCTTCGAGCTCGGCCATCTCGTCGCGGCCGTCCTCGCCCTCGCCCAGCTCCTTCTGGATCGCCTTGAGCTGTTCGTTGAGGTAGTACTCGCGCTGCGTCTTCTCCATCTGGCGCTTGACGCGCGAGCGGATGCGCTTTTCGACCTGCAGGACGCCGATCTCGCTTTCCATGTAGCCGAAAACCTTCTCGAGCCGGCCGGACACGGTTTCGGTCTCGAGCAGTTCCTGCTTCTCGGGAATCTTCAGCGTCAGGTGCGACGCCAGCGTATCGGCGAGCTTCGACGGATCGTCGATCTGGTTGATCGAGACCAGAACCTCAGGCGGAATCTTCTTGTTGAGCTTGATATAGGCCTCGAACTGCGACACCGCGGTGCGCGCCAGCGCCTCGAGCTCGCTCTGCTCGCCCGGCTGATCCGGCATCGGCTCGGCGTAAGCCTGGAAAAACGCTTCGTTCTCGGCATAGCGCGCGATGCGCGCCCGCGCGCCGCCCTCGACCAGCGCCTTGACCGTGCCGTCGGGCAGCTTGAGGAGCTGTAGCACCGTGCCGATGGTGCCGACCGAATAGATGTCGGCCGTCGTCGGATCGTCCTGAGCGGCGTTCTTCTGCGTGACCAGCAGGATCTGCTTGTCGTCCTTCATCACGTCTTCGAGGGCGCGAACCGATTTTTCGCGGCCGACGAAGAGCGGCACGATCATGTGCGGAAAAACGACAATGTCCCGCAAGGGCAGGACTGGATAGAGATTGCCGCGCGGCAGGTCGAGCATGCTGCTCCTTTCGAGGAAGCCCGTGAGACAGAACGCCCCAGGGCGCGCCGGGATCAACGGGAACTATAGCACAACATAAGGTGGCCCGCCGGACGGCCCAGATCAAGGGGTCGTGGCCGGATTTGCGCCATGGTGCGCATTCGAATCGGATTTGTGACAAAGCCGGCCGGCGGCCGGCGCCGATCAGGCGCTGGTCGGAACGTCGCCCCGGCGCTCCGAGTAGATGTGGAGCGGCTGCGCGCGGCCCTCGACGACCTCGCGGTTGATGACGATGCCGGTGACGCCCTCGAGGCCCGGCAGCTCGAACATCGGCTCGAGCAGAATCGCCTCCATGATCGAGCGCAGGCCGCGTGCGCCGGTCTTGCGCGCGATCGCCTTGTGGGCGATTGCCTTCATGGCCTCGTCGTTGAACTCGAGGCGGACGTCTTCCATCTCGAACAGCCGCTGGTATTGCTTGACCAGCGCGTTCTTCGGCTTGGTGAGGATGTCGACCAGCGCGCTCTCGTCGAGGTCGTCGAGCGTGGCGACCACCGGCAACCGGCCGACGAACTCGGGAATCAGGCCGAACTTGAGCAAATCCTCGGGCTCGAGTTCCTTGAGTATCTCGCCGGTCTTGCGCTCCTCGGGCGCGCGCACTTCGGCGCCAAAGCCGATCGAGGTGCCCTGGCGGCGCTGGGCGATGAGCTTTTCCAGCCCGGCGAACGCGCCGCCGCAGATGAACAGGATGTTGGTGGTGTCGACCTGCAGAAATTCCTGCTGCGGATGCTTGCGGCCGCCTTGCGGCGGCACCGACGCGACGGTGCCCTCCATGATCTTGAGGAGCGCCTGCTGCACGCCTTCGCCCGACACGTCGCGGGTGATCGACGGGTTGTCCGACTTGCGCGAAATCTTGTCGACCTCGTCGATATAGACGATGCCGCGCTGCGCCCGCTCGACGTTGTAGTCGGCGGACTGAAGCAGCTTCAGGATGATGTTCTCGACGTCCTCGCCGACATAACCGGCTTCGGTCAACGTCGTCGCGTCGGCCATGGTGAACGGCACGTCGATGATGCGCGCCAGCGTCTGCGCCAGCAGTGTCTTGCCCGAGCCGGTCGGCCCGACCAGCAAGATGTTCGATTTCGCCAGCTCGACGTCGTTGCTCTTGGCGCCGTGCGCCAGGCGCTTGTAGTGGTTGTGGACGGCCACCGACAGCACGCGCTTGGCGTGGTCCTGGCCGATCACGTAATCGTCGAGCACCTTGCAGATGTCGCGCGGCGTCGGAACGCCGTCCCGCGATTTGACGAGCGTCGTCTTGTGCTCTTCACGGATGATGTCCATGCAGAGCTCGACGCATTCATCGCAGATGAACACCGTCGGCCCGGCAATGAGTTTGCGGACCTCGTGCTGGCTCTTGCCGCAGAAGGAGCAGTAGAGCGTGTTCTTCGAGTCGCCGCCGCTCGGCTTGGTCATGGTCTCTCCGTCAACACCACCCGATGCATACGGTTCCCCGCATGCCTCGCGCCGCTGCCATCCGCCGAGCCGGCCTCCGGTTTTTATTCCGGTTCACGACGACAGGGCCTTTTCCGCCCCATTCCATTCAACATTATGCACGGCCCTAGGTTCAATAACTAGTTAATAAGCCGTGCGAATCCAGGGGTTAACGCGTTAACGCAGGGGTCAGGTGCGTTTTTCGTCGGCTGTGACCGGCCGGTTGGTCATGACCTCGTCGATCAGGCCGAAGGCCTTGGCTTCGTCCGGCGACATGAAACGATCCCGCTCGAGCGCGGTCGCCACTGCATCGAGCGGCTGGCCGGTATGCCGCACGTAGATTTCATTGAGCCGGGCGCGCGTCCGCAAGATTTCGCGGGCGTGGATTTCGATGTCGGTTGCCTGACCCTGAAAACCGCCCGATGGCTGATGAATCATGATGCTGGCATTGGGCAGCGCGACGCGCTTGCCTTTGGCGCCGGCGGTCAGCAACAGCGACCCCATCGACGCCGCCATGCCGATGCAGACCGTGGCGATGTCCGGCCGGATGTATTGCATGGTGTCGTAGATCGCCAGACCCGACGTGACGACGCCGCCGGGCGAATTGATATAGAGCGAGATGTCCTTGGTCGGATTCTCGGATTCGAGGAACAAAAGCTGCGCGCAGACCAGGCTCGAAACCATGTCGTTGACCGGTCCGACCAGGAAGATGATCCGCTCCTTCAACAGGCGCGAATAGATGTCGTAGGCGCGCTCGCCGCGGTTGGTCTGCTCGACCACCATCGGCACCAGCGTCTGCATGTACTGTTCGAACGGGTCCGTCATCGCTCCTTGTCCTCGCTTCCTGGGTCGATCGTCGCGTTCAGTCTTCCTTGGTCGCGGCGGCGGTCAGTTCCGCCGGCGGCACGCTGCGCTCGGTCACGTTCACCTTGCCGAGGATGAAGTCGACGACCTTGTCCTCGTAGATCGGCGCCCGCAGGCTATCGAGCGCCTGCGGATTGTTGCGGTAGAAGTCTAGCACTTCCCGTTCCTGGCCGGGAAAGCCGCGCGCGCGGTCGATGACGGCACGGTTGAGCTCTTCGGCCGCGACGGTGACCGAATTGATGCGGCCGATCTCGTTGAGCAGCAGTCCGAGGCGCACGCGCCGCTCCGACAAGGCCTGGAACTCGGCCTTGAGCGCGGCGTCGTCCTTGCCGAGTTCGGGATCCGGCGCGCCGCTGTCCTTGGCGCGTTTGCGTTCGGCTTCGATCTCGCGCCAAAGGTTTTGGAATTCGAGATCGAGCATGCCGGCCGGCACGGCGAAAGAGTGGCGCGCGGCCAATTGGTCGAGCAATTCGCGCTTCAGCTTCTGCCGCGCGATGCCGCTGTATTCGCGCTCGATGCGCTCGCGCACGGCTTGGCGCAGCTCGGCGAGATTTTCCATGCCGACGGCCGTGGCCAGGGATTCGTCGATCGGCTGGGTCTCGGCCTGGCGTACTTCCTTGACCGTGACTGCAAATTCAGCGGCTTTGCCGGCGAGCTCGGCGTTGCCGTAATCCGCCGGAAAGGTCACGGCGACGGTGCGTGTTTCGCCGGCCTTGGCGCCGACCAGCTGATCCTCGAAGCCCGGAATGAACCCGCCCGCGCCGAGCTCGAGCAGGTAATTTTCGGCGCTGCCGCCCGGAAAAGCGACGCCGTCGAGGGTGCCCTTGAAATCGATGCGCGCGAAGTCGCCTTTGTCGGCGGCGCGTTCGACCGGCGACGTTTTGCGCTGCTGCTTGGCGATGCGCTCCAGCGCCTGGTCGATTTCGTTGTCGGGGATTTCGGCTTTCCAGCGTTCGAGCGCAATGCCATCGAGCGAAACCGCGCCGATTTCCGGCAGGACCTCGACCGCGAGCTTGTATTCGAGGTCCTTGCCCTCATTGAACGAGACGATCTCGATCTTCGGCTGCAACGCCGGCCGCAGCTTGTGCTCCTTGATCGTCTCGGACGAGCTGTCGTTGACCGCACGCTCGACCACTTCGCCCATGACCGACGGGCCGTAGCGCTTTTTCAATAAGGCGAGCGGCGCTTTGCCTTGGCGGAAGCCGGGCAACCTTACGGAACGGCCGATCTCGGCGAGGCGGTCTTGAATCTTCTGCTCGATCTCGGCAGCAGCGACGACGACGGTGAATTCGTGCTTCAGGCCTTCGGCGCTGGTCTCTCTCACTTGCATGGGATCACGACTTCTTCTTGCTTGAGGTTATCCGGTTTCGGGCTGAATCCGGTGGTGCGGGCGGAGGGATTCGAACCCCCACGACTTGCGTCGCTCGGACCTAAACCGAGTGCGTCTGCCAATTCCGCCACGCCCGCAACTGGACGTGCCCGCCGCACGGCGAAGCCGGGTTCATAGCACAGGGTCTAACGGTGGAAAAGCCGCCGGCCGGGCGTTCAGGCCATGCGCTCGTTATAGGCCGCGACGAACGAATTCAAGGCCAGCACGCGGCGACCGCCTTCGACCCGGCCGATGGCCGCTTCCTCGAAGGCCAGCTTGAAATGGACGTGCGTGATGCCGACGGAATCCGGACGCAAATCCGTGACGGTGACGAGTTCCATCACCTTGTCGCGGCGGCGACGGCAGAACCGATCGCCGCTGCGCACCTCAACCGGCTCACGCCGTTTTTGCAAAAGATTTTCGAACAAGTTCCCCGCCCCCCGAGACCCCTGACTTGGCGTCCGCCTTGTCGCTGGCGTTTAATCCACAGCCTTTTGGGGATAACACTGTGCGATTAATGACGGAAATTAACCTAAAATGTCAATAACATTCGCGACTTTTTCAGTCATTTATCCGCAGCATTACTGACCAATTCAGTCTTTGACCAACCGGGTCACCGCGCTCGCCGCCGTGATCTGGCCTTCGCCGGTATAGGCCTCGTGGTTCCGCTCGATATCGCCGAGGCGGTACAGGTAGTTGATCATCATGCCGAAGGACTGTTGCAGGCCTTTTTTCGAGGTGTCGGCCTGCCAATTGATCCGCTCGATCCGGGCGCCGTTGCTGAGATGGAAATGCGCCACCGGGTCGATGGCCCGGCCGGCCGGCGTCGTCTCGCTCAACAGATAGCGCGCGCACAGCCGCATGAGCGGTGCCTTGACGACCTCGACGACCGCCGCATCGGCATTCCAGTCGGGCCGGGCGATCAACGCCACGAAACCGCCGTGGTCGCTGCCGGGCAGCGCCGTGATCGCCGCGCGCTCCTCTTCGGTCAGCAGGTCGTTGCCCTCGTCCTGCATCCGCTTCTCGAGCCAGGCAGCGAAGCCCGGAATCGGCGACAACGTGGTGTAGGTCTTGAGATGCGGCAGCTCGGCCGCGAGCATGTCGGCGACACGCTTGATCAGGAAATCGCCGAAGCTGATGCCCCACAGGCCGCGCTGGCAGTTCGAGATCGAATAGAAATTCGCCGTGTCGGCCTCGGTCGGATCGTCGATGGGAGCGCTCTCGTCCAGCAGCGTCTGCACGTTGTCGGACATTCCCTTGGTCAAGGCGACTTCGACGAAGATGATCGGCTCTTGCGGCATGCGCGGATGGAAGAAGGCGAAGCAGCGGCGATCGGCCTCGAGCCGGTTCTTGAGATCGTTCCAGCTGCGGATCTCGTGCACCGCTTCATAGTGCATCAGCTTCTCGAGCAGCGCCGCCGGCGAACCCCAGCCGATGCTGTGCAGCTCGAGGAAGCCGATGTCGAACCAGCTGGCGAGCAGCGTCTTCAAATCCTGCTCGAGCGCCGCGAGCTCGACGTCGTCGCGGCCGAGCCGCATCAGCTCGGCGCGCATGTCGACCAGGAACTTGACGCCTTCCGGCAAGGCGTTGAACTGCGTCAGCAGCCGGACGCGCGGCGGCTCGAGCGCGTGGCGCAGCGTACGCTCGATCTTGCCGCGCTCGAAATCGTCGGCGGCCGACCGGAGCTGCGCGCTGATGCGGCCGACTTCGGCATGATCGATGTCGAACTCGGTCGCCAGCAAGCGCAGAAAGCGCGCGCGACCGACGGCGTTGAGCGCGAGATAGGTGCGGCCGAGCCCGGCGGCACGGGCACGCGCCGAAACCTCGCCGCCCTTGCCTTCGAGACAATCGCGCAGCTGGACGCGCAGCCGCTCGGCGTCTTCGGACGAAAGTTCCGGCCGCGGCTGGTTCGACAACGCATCGCGCGCCGAGGCGGCGATATCGCGCCACGCGCCGCGCAGGGAATTGAGGGTGCGATCGAGAAGGCTGATGCGTTCACTCATGATCAAGCGATAACGCCGGCCGTCGGTCTTTGGCAAGCGCACCCCGAACCGCCAGGCGCGCCAGGGAAGCCGGCAGGCCGGCAATCAGGTCTTCCGGGATCAAGCCGGCACCGCGATCCTGCGCTACGTCGCCGTGCAGCCAGCAGGCAGCGCAAGCGGCGCGGAACGGGTCGAGGCCCTGCGCCAAGAGGCCGAGGATTAAACCGGCCAGCACGTCGCCGGTGCCGCCGGTAGCGAGCGACGGCGGCGCGTTGCCGTTAATCGCGGCGCTGCCGTTGGGCGCGGCGATCACCGTGTCGGTGCCTTTGAGCACGACGACCGCATGGCATTCGGCGGCAGCGGCGCGGGCGCGCGTCAGCTTGTCGCCGGCGATCGAAAACAAACGCGCGAATTCGCCTTCGTGCGGCGTGATCACCGCTTGC
>JAGWIH010000109.1 GCA_028866355.1 Alphaproteobacteria bacterium | reverse complement strand
TGGAAAATACCGCCTCGCTCGAAGCCAACCTGCTCGCCGGCGGCCTCGACATGGTGCCGGGCGAACTCGGCCTGCCGCTCGACGAGGCTTTGGCCTTCGCCAAACGCCATAGCGGCCGCTTCAACATCATCTACAAGCCCGGACTCGAATACGAACATATCGACGTCAACCTCGACGACCCGATCCTGGCGGATGTGCGCATCCGCCGTGCCCTGCTCTACGCCGTTGACCGCAAGGCGATCAGCCAGGAGCTGTTCGCCGGCCGCGATCCTGTCGCCGACAGCTTCGTACCGACGCTCGATTGGGTCTATTCCGCCGACGTGCCGAAATATCCGTACGATCCGGCAAAAGCGAGGGCGCTACTCGACGCAGCCGGCTGGCATGCGACCGGCAACGACATACGGCGCAACGCCGCCGGCCAGCCGCTGACCCTGAAGCTGGCAACCACCGCGGGCAACCGCTCGCGCGAGCTGGTTGAGGAGGTTTTGCAGAGCCAATGGCGCGCCGTCGGTATCGAGGTGCGTCTCGCCAATCAGCCGGCGCGGGTCCTGTTCGGCGACAGCATGATCAAGCGTAAGTTCCAGATGGGCATGTTCGCGTGGTCGGCAGCGCCTGAGGACGTGCCGCGCGCCGAGTTGGATTCGGACGAGATTCCCTCGCCTGCCAACAATTGGAGCGGCGAGAATTTCGTCGGCTGGCGCAATGCCGAAGCCGACCATCTGTTGGACGCGATCGAAGTCGAGCTCGACCGACCGAAGCGCGCGATCCTCTGGCAGCGATTGCAGGCACTCTACGCCGAAGAGCTGCCGGCGCTGCCCCTCTTCTTCCGCGCCGAACCCTTCATTCTGCCGAAGTGGCTCGTCGGCCTGACGCCGACCGGGCACGAATATCCCTCGACGCTTTGGGTCGAGCAGTGGCGCGCGGTCGGCCGCGACGCCCAGGCCCACGCGCAATGAGCCGCTTTGCCGCCCGGCGAACCGTCGAGATTCTGGTCGTGCTGGCGATCATGTCGTTGGTGATCTACGCGTTGATCGGCCTGATGCCCGGCGATCCGGTCGATTTGATGATCGCCTCCAATCCGCACCTGACCGCGGCCGACGTGGTGCGACTCAAGACGCTATACGGTCTCGATAAGCCGCTGCTCGAGCGTTACGCGGCTTGGGCGGCCGCCGCGCTGCACGGCGATTTCGGTTATTCACGCCTCTATGCCCAGCCGGTGCTGACGGTGTTGCTGCCGCGCCTTGGCAGTACGGCACTGCTCATGGGCACAAGCTTCGTGCTCACGCTCGCGCTCGCTTGGCCGATCGGCCTGATCGCGGCGCGGCGGCCCGGGTCGTGGCTCGACGACGCCGCCAATTTCGCCAGCTTCGCGACCATCTCGGTGCCGTCGTTCTGGCTCGCGCTCATGTTGATCCTGGTGTTCGCCGTGCAACTCAGCTGGCTGCCACCCGGCGGCGCCATGACCATCGGCGTCGGCGGCGTCGCCGATCGCGCCGATCATCTGGTGCTGCCGGTAATCACGCTGACGCTGGTCAATTTTGGGCCGCAGCTGCGTTACATGCGCGCGGCGATGATCGACACGCTGGACCATGACTATATCCGCACTGCGCGCGCCAAAGGCGCCAGCGAAGTACGCATCCTGGCGCGTCACGCGTTGCGCAACGCGCTCATTCCGCTCATCACTGTCGTGGCGTTGTCGTTCGGCTCGCTGTTCTCCGGCGCGTTGGTCACCGAGACGATGTTCAGCTATCCCGGCATGGGCAAGTTGATCTACGACGCGGTGCTCGGCAACGACTACAACCTGGCGCTCGCCGGCCTGTTGTTTGCGACGCTGATGACGTTGCTCGCCAATTTCGCCGCCGATATCGCCTATGCCGCAACCGATCCCCGGATCGCCTATCGATGAAGGCGCTGTCGCAACCGCGGGTGCGTTTTGGCGGCGGCGTGCTGCTGGCGCTGGCGCTCGCCGTCCTTCTGGCGCCGTGGCTGGCGCAGGCGCTCGGCGCGCATGCCGACATAGTGGACCTGTATCAACGCCTCGCCGGCCCGTCGTTGCACCACCCGCTCGGTACCGACGAGCTCGGCCGCGACATGCTGCTGCGGCTGCTCGAAGGTGGCCGCGTCTCGCTACTCGTTGGCCTGACTGCGGCACTTGCCGCCGCCGTGCTCGGCACTGCTATCGGCTTGGTCGCCGGCTATTTCGGCGGCCGCCTCGATGCGGCGCTGATGCGGCTTACCGACGGCGTGATTGCATTGCCGCTGTTGCCGCTGCTGGTCGTCCTAGCCGCCGCCGACTTGCAGAAGCTCGGTGTGCCCGCCGCAGTGCAGCAGTCCGAAGCGGTGAGCCTTTACCGCATCATCGTGCTGGTGACGCTGGTCGGTTGGACGACCGTCGCGCGGCTGGTGCGCGGCGCGACGCTGTCGTTAAAGCGGCAGGATTTTGTCCGTGCCGCCGAAGCACTGGGCGCCGGTCACCGGCGCATCATGCTGGTGCACATCTTGCCGAACCTGGCGACGCCAATCATCGTCGCGACCTCGCTCGCCGTCGGCGAAGTCATCTTGCTGGAATCGGTGCTGAGCTTCCTCGGTCTTGGCATTGCGCCGCCACTCGCCAGCTGGGGGAACATGCTGACTGGCGCCGAAGAAACCATCGCGTTGGCGCCAATGCTCGCCGTTTATCCGGGCGCGCTGATCTTCCTGACGGTGATGGCGTGCAATCTGCTCGGCGACGGGCTGCAACAAGCGCTCGATCCGCGCCAGCGGCGTTGAGCTATTCCTCGTCGGGCGGCGGCGGATCGTAAAACATCGACGATTGACGCCGCTGACCGGCCACGCGCGAATGGCGCCGTAGGCGGTCGATGACGCGACGGCGATACTCGGGGTCGGCGACCACCCGGTCCATATCGAGGTTGGCGAAATCCTTGTCGTCGAGCGGCGACCCGGGCATCTCGTGGCTTTCAGTCATACAGGGAACAGCGGCGGGGAATGAGGATGGAACCGCGGCGATGGACCACGCCAGCGCCAAATTGCGCAACACCGTCACAATCTGTGGATAGCTTTGTGGACAAGCTTCCGGACAAATTTCTGGCACTGTCCGATCGCCGAAGTGATCAAACCGTTTCCCAATTCGCCTGCGACGGGATGCCGCAGCCTACAAGCCAGACGGTTACGCGACTCAACCATTTTGGTCTGCGATTTGACGGCGGCCGCCGCCGCGGCCGATAGTAGCCGTGCCTTCTTCCACACCGACCGCAAGGGTTTCCGCCATGCAGCGAGGTAACTCCGCCGCCAGCCGCGACATCGCCTTCCATCTGCACCCCTATTCCAACCATCGCCGGCTGGAGCGCCAGGGCGAGCTGCTGGTGACCGAGGGCAAAGGCGTCCGGGTCAAGGACGAAGCCGGCAAGGAATACATCGAAGGCTGCGCCGGTCTGTGGTGCACGTCGCTCGGCTTCGGTGAGGAACGCTTGATCGAGGCGGCGGCGCGGCAGATGCGCAAGCTCAGCTTTTATCACTCGTTCCACCACAAATCGCACGACGTTGTGGCCGAACTGGCCGAGCGGCTGGTTGCCATGATGCCGGTGAAGATGTCGCACGCGTTCTTCAACAACTCGGGCTCCGAAGCGAACGACACGGCGGTCAAGATCATCTGGTACTACAACAACGCGCGCGGTCGTCCGCGCAAAAAGAAGATCATCGCCCGCTTCAAAGGCTATCACGGCGTCACCGTGGCGAGCGCAAGCCTGTCGGGCCTGCCGAACAATCACCGCTCGTTCGATCTGCCGATCGCCAACATCCGGCACACCGATTGCCCGCATCACTATCGTTTCGCCCACGCCGGCGAAAGCGAAGAGGATTTCGCGACGCGGCTGGCGGAGAACCTCGACCTGATGATCCAGCGCGAGGATCCCGAGACCGTCGGCGCCTTCATCGCCGAGCCGGTGATGGGCGCCGGCGGCGTCATCGTGCCGCCACGCACCTATTATGAAAAAATCCAGAAGGTGTTGAAGAAGCACGACGTGCTGTTTATCGCCGACGAGGTCATCACCGGCTTCGGCCGCACCGGCAAGATGTTCGGCACGGAGGCGTTCGACCTCAAGCCCGACATCATCACCGTCGCCAAGGCGCTGTCGTCGGCCTATCTGCCGATTTCGGCGACCGTGGTCAGCGAACCGATCTATCAGGCGCTGGCCGACGAGAGCGACAAGATCGGCATCTTCGCGCACGGCTATACCTATTCGGGCCATCCGGTGTGCTGCGCGGTGGCGATCGAAACGCTCAAGATCTACGAGGAGCGCGACATCATCGGCCACGTCCAGAAGGTGGCGCCGCGGCTTCAGAATGGATTGCGCCAGCGCTTCGCCAACCACCCGCTGGTCGGCGAAATCCGCGGCCTCGGCCTCGTTGCGGGCGTCGAGCTGGTGGCCGACAAGACGACCAAGGCGCCGTTTGATCCAAATCAAGGTGCCGGCAACATCCTTACGGCAGAAACCAACAAGCACGGCCTGATCTTGCGTCAGATCGGCGACGCCCAGGCCTTCGCGCCGCCACTGGTGATTAGCGAAGGGGACATCGACGAAATGCTCGACCGGTTCGGCAAGGCGTTGGACGACACCACGGCGCGGCTTGCGCCGCGACAACGGGCCTCATTGCGGGCCTGACGCGGAACCCGTAAGCATCTATAATTGTTGGATAGTTTGACAGAAGGGCGCTCTCCCGCGATGGATTTCGAGGCCTTCTTCAAGACCCGGCTCGATGCGTTGAAGGCCGAAGGTCGTTATCGCGTGTTCGCCGACATCGCGCGCCGTGCCGGCGCGTTCCCACGCGCCCGCGACCATAGGCACGGCCGCGACATCACCGTCTGGTGCTCGAACGACTATCTCGGCATGGGCCAGCATCCCGACGTGCTGGCGGCGATGCGCGACGCGCTGGACCAAACCGGCGCCGGCGCCGGCGGTACCCGGAATATCTCGGGCACGACGCACCACCATGTCGCGCTCGAACGCGAACTCGCCGAGCTGCATCGCAAGCCGGCGGCGCTGGTTTTCACGTCAGGCTATGTCGCCAACGAAGCGGCGTTAGCGACGCTCGGATCGCAATTGCCCGGCTGCGTCGTTTTTTCCGATGCGCTGAACCACGCGTCAATGATTCAAGGCATCCGACACAGCCGTGCCGAAAAGGTGATCTTCAAGCACAACGATCCGGTGGATCTCGAACGCCTGCTCAAGAGCGCCGAGCCGGCGCGTCCCAAGCTGGTCGCGTTTGAATCGGTCTATTCGATGGACGGCGACATCGCGCCTATTGGAGAGCTTTGCGAAGTCGCAAAGCGGTATGGCGCCCTCACCTATCTCGACGAGGTGCATGCCGTCGGCCTGTATGGCGCGCGCGGCGCCGGCGTCGCCGAGCGCGATGGCGTGATGGATCGCGTCGATCTTATCCAGGGCACGCTCGCCAAAGCCTTTGGCCTGATGGGCGGCTATGTCGCCGCTTCGGCGGCGCTGGTCGATTTCCTCCGCAGCTACGCGCCGGGCTTCATTTTCACGACGGCAATGCCGCCGGCAATCGCCGCCGGCGCCGTCGCCAGCATCCGCTATGTCAAAGGCGCCGCCGAGCTGCGCCAACGCCACCAGGAACGCGCCGCGCGCCTGAAACAGCGCCTCGCCGCGGCGAAGCTGCCGGTGATGGCGACCGACAGCCATATCGTGCCGGTGCTGATCGGCGACGCGCAGCTGTGCAAGCAAGCGGCGGACGATCTGCTCGAGCGCCACCGCATCTACGTCCAGCCGATCAATTATCCGACCGTGCCCCGCGGGGGCGAGCGGCTGCGCTTGACGCCGACACCGCTCCATTCCGACGAAGACATCGAGACGCTGGTGGCCGCATTGTCCGACGTCTGGTCACGCTTGCCGATCCGCCGCGTCGCCTGAACCGCTGCGTGGAACGCGCCCGGTGTTCCGCGATCAACCGTTGATTCCCGCCGAAGCGATCAAGTTAGCCGCGTTGGGCTTCCTCGCCGACGGCCCTCGACGCTACGGCGACCTTGCCGCCCAGGTCCGCCAGTTCACCGGCCGCATTGCCGCGCCGTCGCTCGACCTCATGGGCACGTCGCTCGAAGCGCTGATCGTCGAAGGCCTGGCGGCGGCGAGCGAGGGCAAGGGCATGGCCGATAATGCGCGGCTGAACCTGACATCGGCCGGACGCGCCACGCTGACCAGCCTGTTGCAAGCGCGGCTCAAAGGGCCGCTCGGCGACTTCACGCGGCTGGCGCTGCTGCTCAAGCTGCGCTTCCTGCACCATCTCGGCGCGGCCGAGCGCGAAATGCAGGTCGCGCAGATCGCGGCGATCGTCGGGGACGAGATCAACCGGCTCAACGAGCTGCGCAACAATGATACCGGCGCACCACAGCCCTATCTCGACTGGCTCGACGCCGACATCGCCCAGTTGCAGGGCAAACTCGCGCGGTTTGAAGACTAACCTGGAGCGGTCCGCGTTCAGTACAGATGTTGTCCGCCGGTGACGAAGATTTCGGTGCCGGTGACGTAGGCCGATTCCGGCGAGCATAGATAGAAAATCGTCGCCGCGACGTCCTCGGGCGTGCCGAGACGATGCAGCGGAATCCGCGGCAGCAGCACCTCGGTCTCGGGCGACAGCATCGCGGTCTCGATCTCGCCCGGCGCCACGGCGTTGACGCGGATGCCGAGCTCGGCGAATTCCACCGCCATTTCGCGCGTCAGTGCCGACAGCGCCGCCTTGGATGTCGAATAGGCCGAGCCGGCGAACGGATGAACAGAGTGGCCGGCGATCGAGGTGACATTGACGATCGTGCCGCGGCCTTTACTCAACGGACCTGCCAAACCCCGAGCCAGCATAACCGGCGTGAAGAAATTGAGCTGGAACACCTGACGCCAGTCGGCGAGATCGCCATTCAAGCAGCCGAGCCGTTCCTTGAAAGGCGTCTTGGGCGAGACGCCGGCGTTGTTCACCAATGCGCCCAAAGGCGCGTCGCCCAGCTCCTGCAACACCGCGCCGATGAAGCCCTCAACCGCCTGCGTTTGCGAAAGATCGGCAGTGATGTGCTGCGTCCAATTGGGGTCGCGCTTACATTCGGGCGGTACTGCCTCGCGCGACGAGGTGATGACGCGCCAGCCGGCGTCGCTGAAGCGTTTTACCGTCGCGTGGCCGATGCCGCGGCTTGCTCCGGTCAGCAGGATAGTTTTGCGTTCGGCGCTCATGCGCCGAGATTAGGGGGCCGGCCGTACAAAGGAAAGCAAGCTCACGGTGCGTAGGCCGCACGCGGCTCGCTGATGCCGGCGGGATCCTGGTGGATCATCACTTCGGCGCGCGGAAACGCCGCCAGGATCTTGGCCTCGACCTCGTCGGCGATGCGATGCGCCTGGGTCAAGGGCAGGTTGCCGTCCATTTCGAGATGGATCTGGATGAACGAGACCGGTCCGGCGGCGCGCGTCTTCATGTCGTGCACCGCGCGCACCTCGGG
>JAGWIH010000108.1 GCA_028866355.1 Alphaproteobacteria bacterium | reverse complement strand
GTGAAGCCGGGAAAAACGTGCGCGACGCGGTCATAGGCCGTGCGCTCGCCGCTGGCGAAAACCACGAGATCGCCCTTCTCCGCCTGCGAGCCGGTTCCCGACAGCGGGCAGTCGAGCAGCGTCACGCCGGCCGTGGCGAGCGCCTTGCGCGCCTTTTCCTTGTCCGCGAGGGCAAAGGTTGAAAGCTCCGCCACGACAAGGCTGGCGGGTGCATCCTTGACCAGCGTCTTCACCGTCGCTTCGAGCGCCTTCACGGAGGGCAGCGAGGTCAGCACCACGGCGACGCCGCGCGTCGTTTCGGCGGGCGTTGTTACGGGCGTGCCGCCGTTGGCGCGCAACCGCCCCAGCGCCGCCGGTGCCACGTCGTAGCCGCGGACGGCAAAGCCGCGTTTCACCAAATTGGCGGCGATCGCGCCGCCCATGATGCCCAATCCGATGATGCCGACCGTGCGGCTGCTGTCGATCATGCTAAAGCCCCAGATAGAATTTGCGGATGAGCTCGTTGTTGTTGAGCTCGTCCGCCGATTTGCCGTCGAAGGCGATCTTGCCGTGCACGATGACATAGCCGCAATCGGCGATGCGGATCGCCTGGGTGAAGTTCTGTTCGGCCATCAGCACGGTAAGCTGTTGCTGTTCCTTCATCTCGCGGATCTTATCGATGGTGCGCTGGACCAGCACCGGCGCCAGACCGACCGACGGCTCGTCGATCAGCAGAATCTTGGGCGCGCTCATCAGCGCCCGGGCGAGCGCGAGCATCTGCTGCTCGCCGCCGCTCATCGAGCCGGCAAGCTGGCTGCGGCGCTCCTTGAGACGCGGAAAGATCTCGTAGCAATAGTCGAGGTTGCGGCGCAGCGCGGTGCGCGCCGTGCGGCGGAAGCCGCCAAGGAACAGATTTTCTTCGACCGTCAGCTTGGGAAAGAGACGGCGGCCTTCCGGCACCAAGGCAACGCCGCGATCGACGATCTGCTCGGTGGTGAGGCGGGTCAGTTCGTGCGCCTCGCCTTCGATGGTGGCGACGATCTGGCCCGATTGCGGCCGCAGCATCCCCATGATGCATTTCATCAGGGTCGACTTGCCGTTGCCGTTGGTGCCGAGCAGCGCGGCGGTCTCGCCGGCGCGCACCTCCATGGTCACGTCCTCGAGGACGCGGACCTGGCCGTAGGCGGCGTTGAGGCCGCGGATGGAAAGGCTACTCGCCAATGTAGGCCTTCACGACTTCGGGGTTGCGCACGACCTCTTCGGGCGCGCCGTCGGCAATCTTGCGGCCGGCGACCAGCACGACGAGACGCTGCGAGAAGCTGGTCACAGCGCGCATGATGTGCTCGATCATGATCACGGTCACGCCGTGCGCGTTGAGCCGCAGCAGCAGCGCCAGGATGTCGTCGACCTCGGAATGCGACAGGCCGGCCATCGCCTCGTCGGCGATCAGCAGTTTCGGATCGGCGGTCATGGCGCGCGCGAGCTCGAGCTTGCGCATCTCGATCTGGGTCAAGTCGCGCGGCCGGCGGTCGGCCTTTTCGTGCAGTCCGACCTGGGTCAGAACTTCTTCGACGCGCGCGTCGATTTGGGCATTCGACAGATGGTGGCCGTGCCGCGCGTTGACGGTATAGAGCGCCGGCACGTGGAGATTCTCGGCGACGGTCATGCTGTGGAACGGCTTTGGCAGCTGGAAGCTGCGCGCCAGGCCGAGCCGGGTGCGGCGGTGCGCCGGCAACCGGTCGAGCCGCTTGCCGTCGAAATGCACGGTGCCGGTCTCGTTCCGCAGCGCGCCGGCGATGCAATTCACCAGCGTGCTTTTGCCCGAGCCGTTGGGGCCGATCAGCCCGACGCGCTCGCCGGCGCTCACCGCGAGATCGATGCCCTCGAGCGCGACGAATCCGCCGAACCGCTTGCCGAGCTTGTCGACCTGGAGCAGCGCGCTCACGCCGCCTCCTTTTCGGCCGGCCGCCGGCGGGCGCGCACGCCGCGCTCGAACAGGCCGATGATGCCGTTGGGCGCGACGACGACGAACGCCACAAGAATCACGCCGACGATCAACAGGTTGAGTGCCGACGAGATGGTGACCGTCGCGATCTGCTGAATTGTCGCCAGCAGCAACGCGCCGATCAACGGCCCGAGCCAGCTCGAGGTGCCGCCGATCAGGGGCATGGCGATGCTGTTGACGGCAAACGCGAGATTGAAGCCCGACGTCGGATCGAGATAGGTCACGTAATACGGCAGCGGCGCACCGGCCATGCCCATGAGCGCGCCCGACAGCACCGTCGCGATCAACTTGAGCTTCAGCGTCGGCACGCCGGCGGACTCGGCGGCCAGCTCGTCGTCGCGGATGGTGGCGAGGCCGTAACCAAGCTTCGAATGCTCGATCGCGCGCGCAATGCAGATGGCGAGCGTCGATAGCGCCAGCATGGTCAGGAACAGAAACTGGATATAAGGATGGCCGAAGGGGCCGGTGTCCGGCCGTATGATATAAACGCCGCGCGAGCCGCCGACGAAATCCCAGTTGGTGATCAGCGTCTGCAACACGATGGCGAGCGCCAGCGTGGCGATGGCGAAAAACACGCCCCTGAGCCGCAACGTCAGATAACCCATACCGAGGCCGACCAGGCCGGCCATGACCCCGCCGACGGCAATATCGACCGCGAGCGGCGGTGCGAATAGTTTGTGCAGCACAACGGCGCTATAGGCGCCGATGGCGAAGAAGCCGGCCGTGCCGAAATTGACGTAGCCGGTATAGCCGCCGAGGATGTTCCACGCCGTCGCCATCACGACGTATTGCAGCACGACGTAGCCGGCGAAGAAGAAGTAATCGTTGGTCACAAGCCGCGACGCCAAGGCGATCGCCACCATCACGGCCGCCGCAATCAGGCAAAAATAGCGCGTCGGTACATACGGCACAGCTAGCGCCCCATCAGGCCGGCGGGGCGAACGGCCAGCGTCAGCAGCAGGAAGCCGAAGGCGACCGCCGGCGACCACGACGGGCCGTAGAACGTCGCCGTCAGGCTCTCCATCACGCCGATCAGCATCGCCGCCGTCAGCATGCCGGGAAAGCTGCCCATGCCGCCGAGCACGACGATGGCAAAGACGCGGCCGATATAGTCGCGGCCGACCGACGGCTCGACCGGCTGAATGATGATGAGACACGCGCCGGCAAGCGAGGCGGTGGCGATCGAGATCGCAAAGGCGATGTTCTTGATGCGCTGCGGCCGGATCGACATCAGCTTGAGCGCCAGGTCGTCCTGCGACACGGCCAGGATCGCGCGGCCGATGAACGTCTTCGACAGGAAGAGCTGAAGCACGACCACCATGACGATCGATACGATGCATGGAACCAGCATGCGCAACGGCAGCTCGGCATCGCCGATATAGACGCTCGGGCCGATATAGGGCGCGGTGACGAAGCGATAGTCGACGCCGAAGATCAGGATCAGCGCGACTTCGGTGATGAACAGGATGCCGAAAAAGAAGGCGAGGCCGCGCAGCGCCTCTTCGCCGCGGCGCTCGAACGCGTAGTAGTAGATCTGATAGATCGCCGAGCCGAGCACGTAGAAGAACGGCAGCGCCAGCACGCCCGCCAGCACCGGATCGATGCCGAATGTGCTGTTGAGGATGTAGACGATGAACGAGCCGAGGATGATGAAGGCCGGGTGCGCCAGGTTGGCGATATCCAGCATGCCGAACGACAACGCCAGCCCGACGCTGACCGCGGCATAGAAGCCCCCCAGCAGCAAGCCCGCGACGATGGCGTTGACCAGGAGGCTGACCATCAGCCGGCGCCCAGATGGGGGCGGGGGACGGGCCGGCGGCCGGGTCGCAATCGGCACAAGCGCGCGCGGCGATGGCCAGACGCGGCGGCACAGAAACCCGTGACCATGCTCCCCCCTTGTTGGACGTCCCGGCCTTGTCGGCCCGGGGTGCGGCCGGCGGCCGCTTGATGGCGGCGCCTAGAATGTCCGAAGCAATCAGCCTTTACCAGTCCCGAGCGCCCCCACCGGCCCGACAAGGCCTTTGATCTGGCTTGCCGATTTGGCGTCCGCAAACCGGAATCGGCACGGGGCGGTATTAACTGTGAAGGACTTCGTTTACTTAACGGGATGTGAAAATTAAACATAAAAGTCCAACTAGACTTGGATTTATCTGGTTAATTATAGTATTTATCTTGACTTGTATTTGAATTTTTTGAAAGCTGGCGACATCGGAATTGTCGCCAACCCAATGACGCCGCATTTCAATCCAACCAACTTCCTCGGCGCCGAAGAGACCGCGCGCATCGCCGAAGACTTGGCGGCCAAACACGGGCGCGGTGCCCTGACCTTGGCGGCGACCCGCGCGCGGCGCGCCAGCGAAGTCGGCGACCAGCTCGCTTATGCCGCCTGGGCGGCGGTGCTGGAAGCCGCGAGCGACCTGCTCGAACGTTCGCCCTGGTGCTATCTCTAACCCACGCCTGATCTGATCCGCCAAGTCGGTTGACGGCCCGCAACGCGGCCGCCACCCTCGCGCGATGGCGCCGCGCTACGAAACCCTGCTGATCGAGACGCCCGAGCCGCATTTGCTGGTGGCGACGCTCAACCGGCCGTCGGTCGCGAACGCCTTCAACACCCGCATGATGCAGGAGCTGCTCGATCTGTGGACCGGGCTCGTTGCGGCGCCGGGCGATGTCCGATGCGTCGTCGTGACCGGGGCCGGCAGCCGCGCCTTTTGTGCCGGCGCCGATCTCAAGGAACGCAATGGCATGGACGAGGCGGCGTGGTTCGAACAACACGCCGTCATCGAACGCGAACAGGAGATGCTGCTGCACGTGCCGGTACCGGTGATCGCCGCCGTGAATGGGCATGCCTATGCGGGAGGCCTCGAATTGGTGCTGGCCTGCGACTTCGCTTATGCCGCGACCGGCGTGCGCTTCGCGTTGACCGAAACCACGCTGGGTCTGATCCCCGGCGCCGGCGGCACGCAGACCTTGCCGCGGGCCGTCGGCGAACGCCGCGCCAAGGAGATCGTGCTGACGGGCCGGCCGTTCGATGCCGAACAGGCGCTCGCCTGGGGCGTGGTCAACCGGCTGTGCGCGCCCGACCGATTGATGGCCGAGACCCTCGAAACCGCGCGCGCGATCGCCGCCAATGCGCCGCTCGCCGTGCGCCAGGCCAAGAAATCGATCCATGGCGGCTTGCAGCGGCCGCTCGACCAGGCGATGCGTTTTGAAATCGAATGCTACGAACCGCTGATCGCCACAGCCGACCGGCGCGAAGGCATCGCCGCCTTCAACGCGAAGCGGAAGCCCCGCTTCGCCGGGCGCTGATGGATGCGGCCGCCGCCGGCGCACCGCCGGCGATCCCGCTCGGCGCGGATTTTCCCGAAATCCGCGACGGCGTGCGGCACGTCTGCGCCGGCTTTCCTGGCGATTACTGGCGCGCGCGCGACGAAAAACAGGAATATCCGGCCGAGTTCGTCGCCGCCTTGACCAAGGCGGGCTATCTCGCGGCGTTGGTGCCCGAAGAATTCGGCGGCGCCGGACTGCCGCTCCGCGCGGCCGCGGCGATCCTCGAGGAGATCCATGCGTCCGGCTGCAATGCCGGCGCCTGCCACGCCCAGATGTACATCATGGGCACGCTGTTGCGGCACGGCAGCGCCGAACAAAAACGCCGCTACCTGCCCGGCATCGCCGCCGGCACCCTGACGCTTCAGGCCTTCGGCGTCACCGAGCCGACCACCGGCACCGACACGCTCAAGCTTAAGACCCGCGCCGAGCGTCGCGGCGACCATTACGTGGTGCGCGGCCAGAAGGTGTGGACGTCGCGCGCGCTGCAATCCGATCTGATGCTGCTGCTGGCGCGCACCACGCCGGTCGACAAGGTGGAGAAGCGCGGCGAGGGGCTGTCGGTGTTCGTGGTCGATCTCAAGGCGGCGCGCGGCCACGGCGTCACGATCAAGAAGCTGCCGGCGATGATCAACCACAACACGACCGAAGTATTCTTCGACGATCTGGCGGTGCCGGCCGAGAACCTGATCGGCGAGGAAGGCAAGGGGTTCCGCTACATCCTCGACGGCCTGAACGCCGAACGCATCCTGATCGCCGCCGAGGCGATCGGCGATGCGCGCTGGTTCCTGCGCACCGCGACCGAATACGCCAAGGGCCGCATCGTCTTCGACCGGCCGATCGGCCAGAACCAGGGCGTGCAGTTTCCGCTGGCGCGCGCCTATGCCGAAACCGAAGCCGCCGACCTCATGGTGCGCAAGGCGGCGGCCTTGTTCGATGCCGGCCAGGCGTGCGGTCCCGAGGCCAACATGGCCAAGCTCCTGGCCGCCGACGCGTCATGGCGCGCCGGCGAGGCCTGCCTGCAGACCCACGGCGGTTTCGGCTTCGCGCGCGAATACGACGTCGAGCGCAAATGGCGCGAGACCCGGCTTTTCCAGGTGGCGCCGATCTCGACCAACCTGGTGCTGGCCTATCTGGCCGAGCATGTCCTTGGATTGCCGCGGTCGTATTGATCCAGGCGGAGCTCAGCCACCGCCGGCGCGCGACTCGATGGTTTCGGCGACTTCCTCGCACACCGCGCCCAGCTCCAGGAACTCGGCGCGCGCTTTCTTGTCGGCGGCCTGCTTCGCGCGCTCCTTGTATTTGAGCGCCTGTTCCCACCAATAACTGGCTTCGTCCATCGCGATCCTCCCGCGAGGAAAGCGGCAACCCCTCTGGCTCTAGGCCGCAGTCTCGGCGCAACCGCGCGTCAGGCAACGGTGCCGCAACGCGGCTTTCGCCCGTTCGACCGTGACCAGCACGTCATCGACCTCGATCCGGTCGCGGTTTCGTAAAAGTTGCGCGATCGGGTCGCTGAGCAACTCGTCGATCGACGGCTCGATATTACCATGAAACAGACGATTCGGCATGGGCATCCTCACGCATCCCTTGCGCGCGACAATGCACCGGGACCGATGACGGAACCACGTCAAACCTTGGGCAAAGTTGTGGCCATTCCCTAGAACTTGATCAAGCCGTAGCGCGTCAGGGTCGACTTGGTCGAGACCAACGGCGCGTGCGCGAAGTTGTACGCGACATAGCGTTCGATATACGCGTCCTCCGCCGACATGCCGTCCACCGGCACGATCACGTTGAAGCCGCGCAATGCCGCTTCGTCGCCGGTATGGAGCACGGCGCCATGCGCCGCGGTGCCGGTTACGATCACGGTCTTGATGCCATGGTCCTGGAGGATTTTCTCGAGATCGGTGTTGAGGAATTTATCCGCGCCGGATTGCACCGCCGGCTCGCCGCTCTTCGGCGCCACCTCCGGCAGCGTGTCGGCAAGCGTGCCACTGTTGACGTAGCTATAGACCACCAGCATGCGGTGGGTGCGCGCCTCGGCCAGGAACGTCTTGGTCGCCGGCAGCGACGCGACGCAACGCGGCCGGCGCTGCATGTTGCAGCTCTGCTTGACGAAATCCAGCAGCAACAGCGCGGTGGTCTTGGGATCGACCGTGACTTGTTTCAGCTCGGGCGCCGGCGGCGTCTTGATCGTCGCCCATTCGTCGATGATGGTCTGCTG
>JAGWIH010000107.1 GCA_028866355.1 Alphaproteobacteria bacterium | reverse complement strand
CGATTCCTCATGTCTCAGGGAAATAACGTTGAGCCGTGGCCGATGCCCCTCGAACGCGAGCGGGCTCCATCGCGCCCGCGCTCAGGGGCAGCTAAGTCGCAGCGTGCCGCCGTTCCCCCGCGCCGGGCCAGCCAGACGGCAGACGCAGTCGACCCGGCGCGGAAACGCCCGGTTAACCTTGGCTGCAAACGTCATGGCCATATTTGCCCGCTTTCTATCGACCCGCGCCGTCGCCTGGCGCCACTGGCCGGTTTCCTGGTAAGGCGAAAAAATCAAGGCCGGCACTATGTTTAGCCCGGCTTGCTGAGGAACCGCAAGCTTTCTGTGGCGGTGCCCGGCGCCCCACCACGCTAGTTCTTGGATTTATCGACCAGCCGGTTGGCGGAAATCCACGGCATCATCGCGCGCAGCTTCTCGCCGATCTGCTCCACCGGATGCTCGGCGCCGCGGCGGCGCATCGCCTTGAAGCTCGCCTGACCCGCCGCGTTCTCGAGCACCCATTCGCGCGCGAAACGTCCGGACTGAATGTCGTTGAGCACGCGTTTCATTTCGGCTTTCACGCGCGCATCGATGATGCGCGGGCCGCTCACATAGTCGCCGTACTCGGCGGTGTTCGACACCGAGTAGCGCATGTTGGCGATGCCGCCCTCATACATCAGATCGACGATCAATTTCACCTCGTGCAGGCATTCGAAGTACGCCATCTCGGGCGCGTAACCGGCTTCGACCAGCGTTTCATAGCCGGCCATGATCAGCGAGGTGAGGCCGCCGCACAAAACGCACTGCTCGCCGAAGAGATCGGTTTCGCATTCTTCCTTGAACGTCGTCTCGATCACGCCGGCGCGGCCGCCGCCGATCGCCGAGGCATAGCTGAGCGCGAGCTCGAGCGCATTGGCCGACGGATTTTGCGCAACCGCGACAAGGCACGGCACGCCACCGCCGCGGACATATTCTGCGCGCACGGTGTGACCAGGCCCTTTCGGCGCGATCATGAACACGTCCATGTCGGGACGCGGCTCGATCAGCTTGAAATGGATGTTGAAGCCGTGTGCGAAGGCGAGCGCCGTGTCCGGCCGCATGTTCGGCTTCAGATCGTCGTTATAGAGCTTGGCTTGCAGCTCGTCGGGCGTAAGAACCATGACCACGTCCGCCCATTTGGCACCGTCGGCCGGCGAGACGACCTGGAACTTGGCGGCTTCCGCCTTCTTGGCGGTGGCCGAGCCGGGCCGCAGCGCGACGCGCACCTCTTTCACGCCGCTGTCACGCAGGTTCATGGCATGGGCGTGGCCCTGGCTGCCGTAACCGACGACCAGCACCTTCTTGCCCTTGATCAGGTTCACATCGGCGTCGCGATCGTAATAAACACGCATGGAAAAACTCCTCCGAAGGCGAAAACGGTTGGGTCAGAACTTACCGGAACCGCGCGCGATCGCGACGACGCCGGTGCGGGAAATGTCGACGACGCCGAGCGGCGTCATCAAATCGATGAAGGCATTGAGCTTCTCGGTCGAGCCGGTCATCTCGAAAACATAGCTCTCGGGCGTGGTGTCGACCACGCGGGCGTGAAAGATGTCGGCAACGCGCATGGTCTCGGCGCGATTGTCTGCGCCGCCGGTGACCTTGACCAGCGCGAGTTCGCGTTCGACGAACGCGCCTTCCTCGCCAAGATCGTGCACGCCGTGCACCGGCACGATGCGGTTCAGCTGCGCCTTGATCTGCTCGATGATCATCGGCGTGCCCGACGTGACGATGGTGATGCGCGACAGCTTGTTCTTCGGATCGGTTTCGGCGACGGTAAGGCTCTCGATGTTGTAGCCGCGGCCCGAGAACAGGCCGATGACGCGCGCGAGCACGCCCGGCTCGTTGTCCACGAGCACGGCCATCGTGTGCTTTGCGACGGTTTCGGGAGCGGTCATCGCGATCTCAGACCAGGACCATGCCCTCTTCCGAGATCGGGCCGGACGCCTGTTTGTCCTCGGGACCGAGCAGCATTTCGTTGTGCGCCGCGCCCGACGGAATCATCGGAAAGCAGTTTTCCGCCGGATCGACCGCGACATCGACGATCACCGGGCGGTCGACCGCGATCATCTCCTTGATGACGCGATCGACATCGGCCGGCTTCTCGACGCGCATGCCGACCGCGCCGAACGCCTCGGCGAGCTTGACGAAATCCGGCAGCGCCGCGGTGTAGCTTTCGGAATAACGACCGCCGTGCAGCAGTTCCTGCCACTGCCGCACCATGCCCATGTACTGGTTGTTCAGGATGAACGCCTTCACCGGCAGGCGATATTGGCAGATGGTCGACATCTCCTGGATGTTCATCAGGATCGACGCTTCGCCGGCGATGTCGATGACCAGCGCTTCGGGATGCGCGAGCTGCACGCCCATCGCCGCCGGCAAGCCATAACCCATGGTGCCGAGGCCGCCCGACGTCATCCAGTGGAACGGCTGGTCGAACTTAAAGAGCTGCGCGGCCCACATCTGATGCTGACCGACTTCGGTCGTGATGAAAACGTCGCGGCCGCGCGTGAGAGCATAGAGCCGCTCGATCGCATATTGCGGCTTGATGATCGCATCCGACTGGATGTACCGCAGGCTGTCGCGCTTGCGCCAGGTTTCGATCTGCTTCCACCATGGCGCGATACGCGCGGGATCCGCTTTGTATTTTTGCGCCTTCAGCTCGACGAGCAGGGCCGTCAGCACTTCGGCGCAATCGCCGACAACGGCGAGATCGACGCGCACGTTCTTGTTGATCGACGATGGATCGATGTCGACGTGAATCTTGCGCGAATGCGGCGCGAAGGCGGCGACCTTGCCCGTGACGCGGTCGTCGAAACGCGCGCCGATGTTGATCATCAGGTCGCAATCGTGCATGGCGTTGTTCGATTCGAACGTGCCATGCATGCCGACGAGGCCGAGATATTGCTTGTCCGTCGCCGGATAAGCCCCAAGCCCCATCAGCGTCAGCGTCACCGGAAAACCGGTGAGGCGCACAAGCTCGGTGAACAGCGCGCAGGCCCGCGGGCCCGAATTGATCAGCCCACCGCCAGCGTAAAATAGCGGCTTCTTCGCCGACATGATGAGCTGCGCGGCGGCGGCAATGCGCGACGCCTCCGGCTTCACCTGCGGCCGATAGGATTTACGCTGCGGCGCGCTTTCCGGCGGCAGATACAGGCCGGTCGCAAACAGCACGTCCTTCGGCAGATCGACGACGACGGGGCCCGGCCGGCCGGTGCGCGCGACCGTGAACGCTTCGTGGAGCACGCGCGCCAGGTCGTTGACGTCCTTCACCAGGTAATTGTGCTTGGTGCACGGCCGCGTGATGCCGGTGGTGTCGGCTTCCTGGAACGCGTCGTTGCCGATGAGATGCGTCGGCACCTGACCGGTGAGACAGACAACGGGCACGGAATCCATCAGCGCGTCGGTGAGGCCGGTGACCGCATTGGTCGCGCCCGGACCGCTGGTGACCAGCACGACGCCAACCTTGCCCGACGAGCGCGCGTAACCTTCGGCGGCATGCACCGCACCCTGCTCGTGCCGCACCAGGATGTGGCGCAGACGGTTCTGTTTGAACAGCGCGTCATAGATCGGCAACACGGCGCCGCCGGGATAACCGAAGACGACCTCGACGCCCTGATCGATCAAGGCGCGGATCACGATTTCGGCTCCGTTCAACTCCCGGACTTCCGGTTGCGCTGCCATTCGTCTTGCCCTGCACAAAAGAACACGCGTCCCTTTCGTCCCTCTGATCCCCGCCAAATGCGAGGAAAGGGCCGCGAAGGGGCCGCTTTGCCGCGAAAAACCGAAGCCTAGAGGGCTACTTAGACTCGGTCAACAGAAACTGACGAATAAACGAAAATATTCCGGGCAGCGACTTTTCTGAAAATTGCGTATCCAGGATGGTTTTTCGTAGTTTCTTGCTCGCCGGAAGGCGGCTCCGGAACCACGTGTACTGCCGCTTGGCGTAGCGCCGCGTCGCTTGCTGCGCTGCAGCGAGCGCCGCGTCGCGCGTATGTTCGCCGGCGAGATAGCCGCCGATCTCACGCACGCCGACAGCCTTCATTGCCGGCAGCAGCGGCGACAGCTGTCGCGCCAAAAGATCGCGCACTTCATCGATTGCGCCGTCGGCGAACATGCGCTCGAGCCGCCGGTCGATCGCGGCATAGAGCGCGTCGCGCGGCGGCAGCACGATCACGGCGCCGGCCGCCGGCCCGTGATGGGGCGCCTGACGCTGCTGCCAGGTGCTCAGCGGAATGCCCGTGGCACTGACGACGGCGAAGGCGCGCACCAGGCGCTGCGTATCGGCGGCCGGCAGCTTTGATGCCGATGCCGGATCGAGCGCCGCCAGCGCACGACGGAACTCCGCGCCGCCCAGCCGCGCGTGCAACGCACGGGCCTCGGCAACAATGGACGCCGGCACCGCCGGAATGTCGGCGATGCCTTCGAGAAGCGCCGATAGATAGAGCCCCGTGCCGCCGACGAGGATGGGTAGGCGCCGTTCGCGGCGCACCCGCGCGATTTCGATCAGTGCGAGATCGCGCCAGCGTCCCGCCGAGCAGCTTTCGGCGGCATCGATCGCGCCATAAAGCCGGTGCGGCACGAGCGCCAATTCCTCGTCGGGTGGCCGCGCGGTCAGCACGCGCAAATCGCGATAAACCTGCATGCTGTCGGCGTTGATGATCGTGCCGGCGAATTCGCGCGCGACGGCGAGCGCGAGCCGCGACTTGCCGCTTGCCGTGGGCCCCGCAATGACGATCACCGGTGATTCTGACGTCATGCCGGCTTTCTAGCATGCCGGTCGATGCCTTGCCTTTGCCGGTGCGGCTGGGCGATAAGGGCGCGCATGGCGGCAAGCGTCCTCACCTTGATCGCGGCCGATGCCAAAGCGGATGCGCAGGCTTGGGCCGACGACGCGGCGCACGCGCTCGATCGCTTGGGCGCGAAGCTCGGTGCCGCCGATTGGCTGGCGGCACGGCGCGCCGTCGATATCCCGTTCGACGAGCTCGACCCCGATCAGGCCGAAGCGGCGGTGCGCACCGCCTTGAAGCTCGGCTTCGACGGGCCGCCGGTCGATGCCTTAGCGCAACCGGCGGCGGACCGCCGGAAGCGGCTCCTGTTGTCCGACATGGAAGCGACGGCAATCGCCAATGAAATGCTGGTGGAGATCGCGAAATTCGCCGGCATCGAGAAACAGATCGCGGAGATCACGCGGCGCACCATGAACGGTGAACTCGATTTTGCCACGACCTTGCGCGAGCGCGTCGCGCTCCTGCGCGGCAAGTCGACGACGTTGCTCGACCAGGCGGCGCGTCGCATTCGCATCACGGCCGGCGCCAAGGCGATGGTCGCAACCATGCGCAAGCACGGCGCGCTGACGCTGCTGGTTTCGGGCGGCTTCACCGTCTTTGCCGATCCGGTGGCGCGGCAGATCGGCTTCGACCAGGCCTTCGCCAATCGGCTCGTGATCGAGAACGGCATCATCGCGGGCGTCGCCGAACCGATCCTCACCCGCGACAGCAAGCTCGCGACATTGACCAAGACAGCCGCCGAGCGCGGCCTCAAGCTCGCCGATACGCTCGCCATCGGCGACGGCGACAACGATCTTCCGATGATCGGCGCCGCCGGCCTCGGCATTGCCTTTCATTCGCATCCGAACGTCGCGCCGCGCGCGCGGCACCGCATCGACCATGCGGATTTGACCGCGGCGCTGTTTGCCCAAGGCTACCACCAGGACGAGATCGTCGGCGGCTGATGCCAAGCCACGGCGGCGCCGTTATCATGGTGCGCCAACGACGGGGGAGCGCATGGCGCAAAGGTTGCTGCAGGATTTCGTGCTGCTGTTGGTGGCGATCAATCCGCTCCTGGTCGTGCCCGAATTCATCGGTGTCACCGGCAAATTGGGCGCCGTGACCAAGCGCCGGATCGCCATCCAGGCGGTGCTGATCGCCGGCGGCGTTCTACTGGGGTTCATCGCGATCGGCCAGACGGTGCTGGCGGCGCTGGGCATCGAGCTGCACGCCTTTCAGATCGCCGCCGGTTTGATCTTGCTGTTGATATCGCTGCGGATGGTGCTCGGCGAGAACATTCACCACGAATCCACCGATGACCACAGCCCGGCCGTTCATCCGCTCGCGATCCCCTACATGGCGGGGCCCAAATCGATCATGACGGTGTTGCTGTTGACCGACAGCGAGGTCTACACGCCCCGCGACGAAATCGAGGTCGGGATTCTCGTGGTGCTCGTGCTGGCGCTAACGCTCGCGTGTCTCCTCGGCGCGCGCTGGGCGCACCGCATGCTGCGCGACAGCGGCATCAACGCCATCAGCCGCGTCATGGGGCTGATCCTCGCCGCGCTCGCGATGCAGTACATCCTCACCGCGCTCGAGCAGGCGTTTCACCTGACGAGCTGAGCGCGGCTCAGCTGCCGAGCTTCAAGGCGTAGAAGCGCAAATCGCCCTGGCGATCGACCAACAGCAGCAGCGACTTGCGGCCTGCCTTGGTTGCGGCATCGACTTTTTTGACCACGTCGGCCGGCGTCTTGACGGATTCCTGGGCGACCTCGGTGATGACGTCGCCGGCGCGCATGCCTTTTTCGGCGGCCGGGCCGTTCTTGTCGATGTCGGTGACCACGACGCCGGCGCTGTCATTCGCGAGCTGATAGCGTTCGCGCAATTCGGGCGTCATGTCGGCGACCGAAAGTCCGAGCGATTTGACGGCCGTTCCGGGCGGTGGCGGCGGCGATTTGTTCGTCGTTGCCGAGGCCTGTGCGACGTTGTCCTTGAGCTCGCCGACCTTGACGTCGAGCGTCAGCTCTTTGTGCTTGCGCCACACGGTCACCTTGACCGTCTTGTCGATCGGCGTCTCCGCGACAATGCGCGGCAGATGCCGCATATCGACCACCGATTTGCCGTCGAAGGTGAGCACGACGTCGCCGGGTTGGATGCCGGCCTTTTGCGCCGGCCCGCCGTCGAACACGCTGGCGATCAGCGCGCCCTTGGGCTTGTCGAGGCCGAGGCTCTCGGCGATCTCGTCGGTCACGCTCTGGATGTTGACGCCGAGCCAGCCGCGCCGCGCATGGCCGTATTTCTGGATCTGCTCGATGACGGGCTTCGCCTCGCTCGCGGGGATCGCGAAACCGATGCCGATCGAGCCGCCCGAGGGCGAAAAGATCGCCGTGTTGATGCCGATGACGTCGCCGTCCATGTTGAACATCGGGCCGCCGGAATTGCCGCGATTGATCGCCGCGTCCGTCTGCAGGAAGTCGTCATAGGGACCCGAATTGATTTCGCGCGCCCGCGCCGACAAGATGCCGGCGGTAACCGTGCCGCCGAGGCCGAACGGATTGCCGATCGCCAACACCCAATCGCCGACGCGCGACTTGTCGCTGTCGCCGAACTTCACGAAGGGCAGCGGCTTCGACGATTTAATGCGCAGTAGCGCCAGGTCGGTCTTGCTGTCCTTGCCGACAACTTCGGCCTTGAAGCTCGTGTCGTCCTGCAGCGTAACGGTGATCTGGTCGGCGTCGGCGATGACGTGATTGTTGGTCACGACCAGGCCGGAC
>JAGWIH010000106.1 GCA_028866355.1 Alphaproteobacteria bacterium | reverse complement strand
CCACCACCTCGAACAATTCCTTGGCGCCGGCGACCAGATCCTCGCGCTTGGCGCAATAGGTGTTGAGCGTCGGCCGCGTCACATAGAGCGAGCCCTTCTGCGACAGCAGGCCGAGATTGAGCGGTTCGGGCGCGCCCGAGCTGGCGCCGAACAGGGCGCAGACGCCGAGTGGCGCCAGGCAGTCGAGCGATTTCATGAACGTGTCCTTGCCGACGGAATCGTAAACCACCGGCACCTTCTTGCCGCCGGTGATCTCGACCACGCGCTTCTGGAAATCTTCCTTGGTGTAGTTGATGACGTGGTCGTAGCCATGCGCCTTGGCGAGCTTGGCCTTGTCGTCGCTCGACACCGTGCCGATCACGGTCGCGCCCAGATGTTTCGCCCATTGGCCCGCGATCAGACCGACGCCGCCAGCGGCGGCATGGAACAGGATGGTGTCGCCGGATTTGACGCGGTAGGTGCGGCGCAGCAGGTATTGCGCGGTGAGTCCCTTGAGCATCATCGCCGCCGCAATCTTGTCGTCGATGCCCTTCGGCAGCGCGAGCAGGCGATCGGCCGGCATGACGCGGATTTCGGAATAGGCGCCGAGCGGCCCATTGCCATAAGCGACACGGTCGCCGGCCTTGAGATCGCTGACGCCCGGCCCGACTTCCTCGATCACGCCCGCGCCTTCGGCGCCGATGCCGCTCGGCAGCGGCGAGGGATAGATGCCGGTGCGGTTGTAGATGTCCATGAAGTTCAAGCCGACGGCGGTATGGCGCACGCGCGCCTCGCCGGGGCCGGGCTTGCCGACCTGGACCTCTTCCCATTTGAGGACTTCTGGCCCGCCGTTCTGGTGAAAGCGGATGGCATGCGGCATCGGTCGTCTCCTTCGCGTTCGGGGTGTGGATTGCTCAGCCGCCGAGATGGCGGCGGAAGAATTCGAGGCTGCGTTTGCCGGCCTGATCGGCGGCTTTCTGATTCCAATGCGCGCCGCCGGGCCGGGCAAAGGCATGGCCGCAATCGGGATAGTCGTACATCGTCACGTGCGAATTGCCTTTGAGGCCGGCGTGGATCTTTTCCTGCGCCGGCGGCGGCACGAATTCGTCCTTGCCGGCGATGTGCAGCAACAGCGAGCCCTTGATGTTCTTGGCCTCGCCGAGCGCGTCCTGGATGCCGACGCCGTAATAGCCGACGCTGCAATCGACGTCGGTGCGCGTCGCCATGAGATAGGCGAGCTTGCCGCCGAGGCAGAAACCGACCGCGCCAACCTTGTCTTTGCACGCCGGATGATTGCGCAGCTCGGCCAGCGCGGCCTTCAAATCGTCGACGCCCTTGTCGACGTCGAAGCGCTGGAAATAGCCGACCGCCTGTTTCCATTCGGCCTCGGTCTTGTCGGTGATTTGAATCCCCGGCTTGAAGCGCCAGAACAGATCGGGACAGAACGCGGTGAAGCCCTGGCCAGCGAGGCCGTCGGTGATCTGACGCATCACTTCGTTGACGCCGAAAATTTCCTGAATGACGACGACACCCGGACCCTTGCCGGATTTGGGCGTCGCGAGATAACCGGAAAAGCTGCCGCCATCCGCGGCGCGGACCGTGACTTCGGCCATGATGCCTCCCTTTGGGCGTTTATTGGCGGCAAGCCTAGCCGGGCGGCCGCTTCTTGTCATCGCCGCCGGCCGCGGTCAGGGCAGCCATGCACGCCACGGCGGCCAGCGATCGACCAGATCGGCGAGCGCCTGATAACCGCCGCGTCCGGGATGCGCGCCGTCGTTGGCGGCGGTTTCGCGCACCCACGCCGACGCTTGCAGCGCGGCGAAAATATCGAGAAACGGCACCGAGAGATCATGGCTGACCTCTTGCAACGCAGGTATCAGCGCTGCAATTCGGGCATTCACATCGGCATCGGCGATCGGCGGCGGTCCGACCATCAACGTCGGCGCCGTCGCCTTGGCGTCCGCCAGGATTTGCCGCGCGTTGGCAGCCGATGCCGCCGGCTCGACCCGCCGCCGGCCGCCTTCGACGATGCAATCGTTGACGCCGAAGGAAAAGACCAGCGCACGCGAATGCTCGGCGGGTAACCGATGCACGGCTTCGTCATGCCAACGCCCCCGCACGTCGGCGCTGGTGTTGCGCCGGACGCCGCCATTGTAACCGGTGACGATGTGGCCGCGCGCGATCGCCGCGGCGCCAACGCGGCCGACCCAGCCGAGCGCGTCGGGATCGCCGAAGCCGTTGACGAAGCTATCGCCGAAAAATGCGATGCGCAAATCCATGACCGCCATCCGCCGTTGCCGGCGTTATAGCAGCAACGCGCCTTCGAATTGCAGCAGCCGTCGCTTGGTCTCGACGCCGCCGGGTGCGCTGTAGCCGGTGAGTGCGCCGTCGGCGCTGACGACGCGGTGACACGGAATGATGATCGGAATTGGATTGCGGCCGCAGCCTTGGCCGAGCGCGCGCGGCATCTGGCCGAGCTCGCGCGCCAGCTCGCCATAGGTCGCGGTCTGGCCATAAGGAATTTTGGTCATCCGCGTCCACAGGCGTTTTTCGTCGTCGCTGCCGTCGGGCGCCAGCGGCAGGTCGAAATGGGTGCGCTTCCTGGCGAAATATTGCTCGAGCTGGCGTTTGGCTTCGACCAGCACGGCGCCGGGCTTGCCGCTGGCCCGGCCGCCCCA
Source organism: Alphaproteobacteria bacterium (assembly GCA_028866355.1). GTDB lineage: Bacteria > Pseudomonadota > Alphaproteobacteria > ATCC43930 > CGMCC-115725 > REEB95. Next base: position 4,904 of record JAGWIH010000106.1, on the reverse strand, counting down.
TTCGAGCGCGACGATCTTGCCGCCGCGTTCGACCAGCGTCAGAAAACCGAACGGGCTGTCGAGCGGCAGGCGCTTCAGTGCGTCGTCAGCGCCTGGCGCAACGCGTCCGCGGTTGTGATCGGCAGGGAGCATGTCGGTCCCTCGCAGATATAGGCGGCGGCGCGGCCGGCGACCGGGCCCTTGCCCTGCGCCGGGTGGCCGTCCGGCAGTTTACCGCCCGGCGGCACCACCGTCAGCGTCCGGTTGGGCAGGCTTACCGCGAACACGGTTGCGATGAGCGCGTCGGTTTCCGGTGCGCCGCGCACGCCGGCAATGACGATCTGCAGGCCGTGGTCGAGCGCGTCGCGCGCCGCCAGCAGCGCCGCATGCGCGATCGGATTGCGCGCGACTTCGCCGGCGAAGGCGATGAACAATGCTTCGGCGCGCTCGCGATAACCCGCATCGCCGGTGAGATAGAACAGCCGCGCCAGATTTTGCGCCATGACGCCGTTGGCCGCCGGCACCGGCCCGTCATAGGCCGGCTTGGTCCGCACGATCAGGCTTTCGCCGTCGTCGGCGGTGTAGCAATAGCCGCCGCTCTTATCCCAGAAATGCGCGTCGGCGATCGCCAGCCACCGCCGCGCGCGATCGAGATAGGCGTCGCCGCCGGCGATCTCGTGCAGCGTCAGCGCGGCGCGGATCATCTGGGCGTAATCGTCGAGCATGCCGGCATGCGCGGCGCGGCCGGCGCGGAACGAATGCTTGAGCCGGTCGCCATCGCCGAGCGCGGTGACGACGAAATCGAAGGCGCCGACCGCCAGCGCGCGCCATTCCGGCCGGCCGAACGCCGCCGACGCTTCGGCCAGCGCCGCGATCAGCAAGCCGTTCCAGTCGGCCAGCGCCTTGTCGTCGAGACCGGGCCGCACGCGCCCCGCTCGCGCAGCGAGCAAAATCCCAAGGTCGTGGGCGAAGTCCGCCTCTTCGGCATCACCCAGCCAGCCGATATGGCCGAGCCGGTTGACGATGACATGGCCTTCCCAATTGCCGGCCGGGGTGACGTCGTAGACGTCGTTGAAGCGCGCCGCGCGATTGCCGAGCAGCGCGCCGATTTCGTCCGCCGACCAGACGTAGAACTTGCCCTCTTCGTGTTCGCTGTCGGCGTCGAGGCTCGAAGCGAAGCCGCCTTCGGGCAGGCGCATCTCGCGTTCGAGCCAGCCGACGGTTTCGGCAACACGGGCGGCGTACAGCGGATTGCGTGTTTCGCGCCAGGCGTCGGTGAGCAGCCCGATCAGCAGCGCGTTGTCGTAGAGCATCTTTTCGAAATGCGGCACCAGCCAGCGCGCGTCGGTCGAATAGCGCGCGAAGCCGCCGCCGACATGATCGTAGATGCCGCCTTGGCCGATGTGATCGAGGGTCAGCAGCACGGCGTCGCGCAACGCCGGATTCTTGCCGCGCTTCCAGCCGCGCCACATGAGATCGAGCAGCGGCGCCTGCGGAAATTTGGGCGCGGTGCCGACGCCGCCGTTGACGCCATCGACCACGCGGATCAACGCTTCGGCCGCCTTGAGCGGCAGCTCGGCCGGAATGCCGGCGCCGGTCGCAGGATTCGCGAGCTTGCCGAGCTCGGCCTTGAGCACGCCGGCATGTTGCAGCAGCTTGTCGCGTTCGTGTCCGTAGGCGTCGGCCACGGCGCGCAGCACCTCGGGAAAGCCGGGCCGGCCCCAACGCGCCGTCGGCGGATAATAGGTGCCGCCGAAGAACGGCTCGCCGGCCGGCGTCAGGAACATGGTCAGCGGCCAGCCGCCCTGTTCGCCCATCAGCATGAGCGCGTGCTGATAGATGGCGTCGAGATCGGGCCGCTCCTCGCGGTCGACCTTGACGCTGACAAAGCGGTCGTTCATCAGCGCCGCGATCTCGGGATTCTCGAAGCTCTCATGCGCCATGACGTGGCACCAGTGGCACGCGGCATAGCCGACCGAAAGCAGGATCGGCTTGTCCTCTTGGCGCGCACGCGCGAGCGCCGCTTGCCCCCACGGCTGCCAATGCACCGGGTTGTCGCGATGCTGCAGCAGATAGGGGCTGGTCTCGTGCGCCAGCGCGTTCGTCGTCATGCGTCGGTCAACCTCGTCCTGGCCGATTGAGTTTCCGGCGTCATTGGGGCGCTTGCGCGCGCGCCGGCTTGGTCTTGCGCAAATAATGGCGGTGCGCCTTGGCACGATTGCCACAGGAACGCATCGCGCACCAGCGCCGCGTGCCCGCCTTGCTGTCGTCGAGAAACAGCCAGCGGCATTTGTCGTTGGCGCACAGCCGCACCCGCGCCAATCGCTCGCCGGTCAGCAGATCGCCGGCCGACCAGATCACCGGCGCCAGCAGGCTGGCGACCGCCGGCGCCGCCGGCGGCAACCGCCAGCGATTGCCGGCGGCGGCGAGCGTCACCGCAACGCGGCCGGGCGTGCGCGCGAGCAAGCGGTTCAAGGTCTCGACATCGGCGACTGCCGGCTGGGCGTTGTCGGCGGTCGCGCTGAAGAGGCGGTAGATCGTCTCGCGCGTCGCGATCGCCTCGTCGAAGAGGTGCGCCGCAACGCGGGCGTTGTGCTGCGCCCAGAGCCGGAGCTGATCCGCGCTGGCCGGATCGAGCGACTTGGCGGTCCGGCACCAGGCCATCAGGTCGGCGAAGGAATGGAGTTTCTCGACCGGCTGATCGCTCGGCCGCCACGACCGGCTATTCGCGAAGACGAGGCAAAGATCCTCGGGCGGCGCCGCAACCAGGCGCATTCGATCCTGTAGGCGGTCGGCTTCGCTCATGCCCCTATACATACTAACCACCCATAGGGTTGACAAGTCCGGCCCGGGTACTTATAACCTGTCAAATGGTTAGACACCCGGTGCCCCGGCGCCGGCTTGGTGCGCAGGAGAAGAAAATGGCCAATTCGATGAACAGCGTGATCGCCCTGCCGGCCGGTATGGGCACGGCGGCGCGCAGCGCGGCCGACCGCCGGAATGTGATTCTCGGGGTCGTTTCGGGCTTGGTGGTCGTGTTGTGTTGGGCGGGATGGGCGGTGGCGACGCGTTTTGCCGTGACGACACAGCTGCGGCCGGTCGATGTCGCCTTCCTGCGCTATCTGGTGCCGGCCATCGTCTTGCTACCGGTGTTGGTGCGGCAGGGCTTCGGGCCGCGCCAAATCGGCGTGGCGCGCACGGCGATTCTCGTCGCCGGCGCCGGCCTACCGTTTCTGCTGGTGGCGTCGACGGGCATGAAATTCGCGCCGGCGTCGGACGTCGGCACGGTCATGGTGGGAACGATGCCGGTCTTCGTCGCGGTGTTCTCGGCGGCGGTCACCCGCGAACGGTTCGACCGCATCCGTGTGCTCGGTTTCCTGCTCGTCGTTCTCGGCATCGCCGGTATCGCGGCGCACGGGCTGTTCGATTTCCAGTCGGGCGCGTGGCGCGGCCATCTGCTGTTCCTCGCCGGCGCGGCGATGTATGCGATCTTCACCGTGACGTTCCGGCGCGCCGGCATCGGGCCGTGGCACGCGGCAGCGATCGTCAATTTCTATTCGCTGCTGCTGATCACGCCGGTCTATTTCCTGTTCTGCGCGCCGCGCGTGCTGTCGGCGGCGCCGGGTGAAGTCGTGACGCAGGCGCTGATGCAAGGCGTCGTCGCCGGCATCCTGGCGCTCTATTTCTATGGCGATGCGATACGCCGGCTCGGCGCGTCGCGCGCCGCGGTGTTCGGTGCGTTGACGCCGGTGGTCGTGGCGATGGTTGGCGTGCTGTTGCTCGGCGAAATTCCGAATACCGTCGCGTGGGTCGCGATCTTCGCCGTCAGCGCCGGCGTCGTGTTGGCCAGCCACGGCGGCCTGGCGCAAGCGCGGCGCTGCTGACCGGCGCTTTGCGGCCTAGGCTTCCTCGAAATTGGCGCCGAAATCGCCCGGCTCCGGCCCCCAAAGATAGAGCGAATCTTCGGCCGGATGATCCTCGGCCCGCCACGAGCCGTCGGCCGGGATCTGGTCGATGTCGCAGAAATATTCGGCCAGGCTGTTCCACGGATCGCGCAGATAGTGGAAGAAGTTCGAGCCGAGCACGTGACGGCCGAAGCCCCAGCCGTTCTTGTAGCCGGCGCCCATAACTTGCTGCGCGCCGAGGCCGATCTCGTCGGGCGAGGCGACTTCGAAGCTGGCGTGATGGAACCCCGGCCGGTCGTCGGTGAAGAGCGCGACGACGTGATGATCGCCGCCGCCCGGCAGATGCAGGAAGGCGATGATGCCGGGCACGCGATCGGTCAGCTTCATGCCGAGCGCGTCGATGTAGAACGCGGTCATTTTTTCGAGATTGGGCGTGTGCAGCAGTACGTGGCCGAGCCGATGCGGTCGCGCGACATGGCGCTTGGGCGCGCCGCGCTTGCCGGTGCGTTGGTAATGGCCGGGCGAGTTGATGGCGAAGGCGGGCGCGGAACGCCACGGTTTCGGACTTTCCGGCCGCACGTTGATCGGATGGCCGTCGGGATCTTGGAGCCACAGGCCGCCGCCGAAAGCGTTGTGCGGCGCATCGATTTCCTTGATGCCGCGCTGCTGCATGCGGGCGCGAATGGCGGCGATGCCTTTGTCGTCGCTGCCGAAGCGCAGATGGTTGAGCCGCTTTTTTTTGCCTTCGACCAGGAACACCTGATCCTGGTCGCGGCCGTCGCAGCGGAAGGCGAGAACGCCGTCGCGCTCGCCGGGCGTCAGGCCGAAGGTCGTATAGAATTTCTGTCCGGCCTTGAGCTCGGGCACGGTGAGGGCATAGCTCAACAGCGACTGCACCGACATGCGCATCCTCCTGCGGTCAGGCTGCGGTGCGGCTCTTGTGCGGCGGCTGCGCGGCTGACGAGCAACTTATATATCCCCGCAATCCGGCTTTTGCATCACACTCGCCCGGCTTATGGA
>JAGWIH010000105.1 GCA_028866355.1 Alphaproteobacteria bacterium | reverse complement strand
CAGTCCATGTATTTGCACTTGATGCAGGCTTCGGTCACGACATAGGTCATCGGGAAAACTCGATCGCTGGCTGGGAATCGCCGCTCGTACCACGCGGCCGAAGCCGGTTTCAACCCCTGCTGGATTGGGGACTTATGCCGCTTTCCGGCGACAACCCGGTATAGACACCGCGGGCCTGACAGGCGCGCGTCGTGTTACGCTCCTCGGCGACATGCGCCATCAGGCCGATGGCCCGACCGATGGCATAGAGCGTCGCTGCGCCACCCGCCGGTAAGGCCAGCGCCGTGCCGAGTTTCGCGATCGCTTCGCATAGGGTACGCGGCGCCGGCGACCGGTGTGGCAACAATGCGATCAGGGCGCCGGCGCGTGCGTCAGCCGTGGCGTCGCCGACGAAATCGAGCACCGCCAATCCAGCCGCGACCGATCGCCACGGCGGCACGCCAGCGGCAGCAGCAGCCCGCGCCGCCAGCACCGCCGCGTCGACGCCATTATCAGCTGACAGGATCAGGCCTGCGCGCAGCAAGGGCCGCGCCGCCCGATCGAGGCCCCACGCCTCGGCCAGCACAGCTTCGATCGGCCGCGCCGACGGCGCACCACCCGCCACCGCCGCGGCAAGAAATCGCAGCAGTCGCGCACCGGCATAGCCAAAAAACTCTGCCGTCACCTGCGGCCAGTGTGGCTCGTCCGCGGTTGCGATCTGCAACAGTGCGAGCATGCGCGCCAGCGGCGAAACGGTTGCCAACGCGCCGCGCAACGTTTCGCCGCCGGGCGGCGGCTCCGGCAAATTGTCGGCCGCGAAGCTTGCCGCCGGATCGCAATCCCAGATCAGCGCCGCCGCCTCCCGCACCGACAAATTGCGCGCCAGCTCGACGGCGTCGCGGCCGCGGAAAAAGACCTCGCCGCCACGCGTCAGGGTGATCGCTGTCTCGATCAATGGTCCGCTCGGCAGGCCGCCGCGCTTCAACGCCGCGATGTCGGCGGCGGCATAACGGCGAGCGCGGCCGCCGGCCCGCTCGGAACGGATCAGACCGCGGCTGACATAGGCGTAAAGCGTTGCCGGTGTGACGCCGAGCGCCCGTGCCGCCTCGATGGCCGTCAGCGAATCACTATTCATTGATCAATATATTCAATATATATGCCACCGCGTCAAGAAGCGCCGTTAGCGGCCACCTTTCGCTCTTCCCCACGGCACCGCCGCGGGTTCCGCCGTGGTTGTGCTCTGCTATTGTCCGGCGCGCTTAAATTACGTGGGACATGCGGACGATGGCCGCGCGCGGGCGGGTGGTGGTGATGCATTTCGCGGGGCAGATGCCGCTCGCCGGCATTGCCTGGCAGGCGCTGCACTATCTCGCCGGCCTGCGCCGCCTCGGCTACGACGTCTGGTACGTCGAGGATCACGGCGCCAACCCCTACGACCCGCGCGCCAACAGCGTCGTCGCCGACAACGCGGCGAACATTGCCTATCTGGCGGAGCTCATGGCGCGCTTCGGCTTCGACGGCCGCTGGGCCTATTGGGACGCGATCCGCGATGAATATCACGGGCTGACGCGCGAGGCGGTGCACGCGCTGTTCCGCGGCAGCGACGCGTTGCTCAACCTGTGCGGTGCGACGCGGCTGCGCGAGCATCATCTTGCGTGCCCGCGGCGGCTGATGATCGACACCGATCCGGTCTACGAGCAGATCAAATACGCCGATGCCGATCCGGCCGCGCGCAGCTATCTCGACGCGCACACGCATTTCTTCACCTACGGCGAGAATGTCGGCGGACCGGGCTGGATCGTGCCGTTGTGCGGCATCGACTGGAAGCCGACGCGACCGCCGGTGGTGCTCGAATTCTGGCCGGCCGACGCCATGGGGGGCGCCTGCTTCTCGACGATCGCCACCTGGGAGAACAAGGGCAAGGACATCGCCTTCCACGGCGAACACTATTTCTGGTCGAAGCACGTCAACTTCGTGCGCTTTATCGATTTGCCGCAGCAGGCGGATCGCTGCTTCACCGTCGCACTCAACTCGGCGCCGGACGACGCGCGCCGCGAGGTCGCCGCGCATGGCTGGACCGTGATCGATGCGCGCGCCGTCTCGCTCGGCATCGACGCCTATCGCGACTTTATCCGCGATTCCCGCGGCGAGTTCACCGTCGCCAAAGACATTTATGTCCGGCCGCACAGCGGCTGGTTCAGCGACCGCAGCGTCTGCTACCTCGCGGCCGGACGGCCGGTGATCACGATGAATACCGGCTTTTCGCGTTTCTATCCGGTCGGTGAAGGATTGTTCGAATTCGCCGACGCCGGCGAGGCGCTGGCCGCTCTGGCGGCGATCGACGCCGACTATCCGCGCCATGCGCGCGCCGCGCGCGACCTGGCAGCGGAATATTTCGGTTCGGACCGCGTGTTATCGACGCTGATGGCCGGTGCCGGCCTATGAGCGCGATGCGGCTCGCTCGTTGGCGCGCGCGTTTCGGCTGGGACGAACTGGCGCTCGCTCTCTTTGCCGTGCTGCTGGTCCTCGTGCTCGTCACGTTCACGGATTATGGCGTCACCTGGGACGAGGATGCGCAGAATTGGTACGGCGTCGCGGTCCTCAACTACTACCTCTCCGGCTTCACCGACCATTCCTACATGCGGCTCTACGATCTGTTCTATTACGGATCGATTTTCGACACGGTCGCCGCGGCGCTCAACCACGTCTCGCCGTTCGGCACGTTCGAGACGCGCCACCTGCTGAATGCGCTGATCGGCATCGTCGGGATCGTCGGCACCTGGAAGCTCGGCCGCGGTCTCGGCGGCCCGCGCGCGGGTTTCGTCGCGGCGCTCTTCCTGGCCCTGACGCCGAACTATTACGGCCAGATGTTCAACAATCCGAAGGATGTGCCGTTCGCCGCCAGCATGGTCTGGGCGCTCTATTATCTGGTCTGCGCCATCCGGCAATTGCCGCGGCCCGATTGGCGTTTGGGCGTCAAGCTCGGCCTGGCGGCCGGCTTTGCGCTCGCGGTGCGGGTCGGCGGATTGCTGATCTTCGGTTATATCGGCGTGGCGTTGTTGGGGTTCGGATTGTGGCGGCTGGCCGAAAACCGCCGCGTTGCGCCGGCGCTCGGCGAATGCTGGGCCGGTGGCTGGCGCTTGGTCCTGCCGGCGATCGCGGTCGCCTATCCGGTGATGCTGCTGTTCTGGCCGTGGGCGCAACAATCGCCGCTGATCAATCCGGTCCGTGCGCTGCTCTATTTCTCGCATGAGATCTTTCCGTACGGGACGCTGTTCGACGGGCATTACATTCCGGCGGCCGATCTGCCGTGGACCTATTTGCCGACCTACATCGTCCTGGCACTGCCGGAGCTGGTGCTACTGCTGCTGGCCGCAGCGCCGGTCGTCGCGCTTGTGCCGCTGCGCCGCGCCGACGCTTGGCGCGACCGCGCGCGCATCCTTGGCCTGTTCATGCTTGGCTTCGCCATCATCTTCCCGGTGGCCTATGCCATCGCGATCCAAGCGGTGCTGTTCGACGGCATGCGGCATTTCATCTTCGTGCTACCGCCGATCGCGGTGGCCGCCGCGCTCGCGGCTGAGCAGGCGCTCGCCGCGCTCGCGCGACAACCATGGCGGCCGTGGATTTACGGCGCGCTCGCGCTGTACGGCGCCTATCACGTCGCGGTGATGGCGATGCTGCATCCCGACGAGTACGTCTATTACAACGCTTTCGTCGGCGGCACGCGCGGCGCGCAGGGTCTCTTCAAGCTCGACTACTGGGCGAATTCCTACGCCGAGGATGTCTCTGCGCTCGAGAACTATCTGCGCGCCGAATACGGTGACGATTTCATGGACCACGACTTCACCGTGTTCGTTTGCGGCCCGCCGGAATCCGCGGCCTATTACTTCCCGCCGAATTTCATCTTCACGCCCGATCGCGCCAACGCCGAGTTCGTCATCGCCTTCACCAAGGATGCGTGCAACGAGTCGGTCGCGGGGCGCACGATCTACCGCGTCACGCGCCTAGGGACGTTGCTGTCGGTGGTAATCGACCGGCGCGCGGTGCTGGCGCATGGCGCGCACGCGGCGGCGGTTGCCGCCCGCTGAGTCCCATGGAGCGTGGCGAATACGAGCGGCTGGCCGCGGTCGAGGACCGCATGTGGTGGACGCGCGCGCTGCGCCGCAACTTGCGCGCCGCAGCGGCACCGTTCGCGGGCACGCCGGATGGCCGGCTGCTCGATGCCGGCTGCGGCACCGGCGGATTGCTTGCCACCCTGGCACATCCGGCGAGCTTTGGGCTCGACCGCGACGGGTTCGCCTGCCGCTTGGCGCGCACCAAGGCGCGCCGGCCCGTGGCGCAAGGTTCGGTCGGCGACTTGCCGTTCGACGACGCCGCGTTCGAAATCATCGTCAGCGCCGACGTGCTGTGTCACCGCGGTGTCGGCGTCGAGCGCGCACTCGGCGAGATGCACCGCTGCCTCAAGCCGGGCGGCGCGTTGATCGTCAACCTGCCGGCCTATCCGTGGCTTTATTCGGCGCACGACCGCGCGGTCGACAACGCCCGCCGCTTCTATCGCCGCGAGGTGATCGGGCTCTTGGCCGCAGCCGGATTTGGCAGCATCCGTGCGACCTATTGGAACACGCTGCTCTTCCCGCTGATGGTGGCGCGCCGTCTGCTGCCGGGCGGCGGCAGCGAGGTCGGTCTGTTGCCGGCATCGTTAGAATGGCTGTTCGACGCCGTGGCAACATTCGAATCGGCGCTGCTCAGATCGGGCTTGCGTCTTCCCTTCGGCGGCTCGATTCTGGCCGTTGGAACCCGCCGATGACCGCTCCCGCGCTCAGTATCGTCATCCCTGTCTATAACGGCGCGCAGACCATCGAAGCGTTGGTTGCCGCCCTCCAAGCGCTGGCGGTGCCGGGCGGCCACGAGATCGTGCTGGTCAACGATGGCAGCCCGGACAACAGTCTCGAAATCTGCCGTGGCCTTGTGGCGCGGACGTCGGTGCCGATCACCCTGGTCGATCTGGCGCGCAACTTCGGCGAGCACAACGCCGTGATGGCCGGTCTGCGCGAAGCGCGCGGCGCGCATATCATCACCATGGACGACGATTTGCAGAATCCGCCGAGCGAAGTGCTGCGGCTGCTCGAACACGCGCAGCGCGGCGGCGCCGACGTGGTCTATGCCAAGCCGCTCGAAAAACACCATGCCGGCTGGCGCAATCTCGGCAGCCGTTTCACCAACCGGATCGCCGACCTCGTCCTCGACAAGCCGAAAGGGCTCTATCTGTCGAGCTTCCGCTGCATCAGCGCTTTTGCCGCGCAACAGGCGATCGCCTACGAAGGTCCCTTCCCCTATGTCGACGGGCTGCTGTTGCAAGTGACGCAGCGCATCGACAGCCTGGCGGTCGAACACCTGCCGCGGCCGCACGGACACAGCAACTATACGCTGCGCCGGCTGATACGGCTGTGGCTCAACATGTTTGTCAATTTCTCGGTGATGCCGCTGCGGTTGTCGACCGTCACGGGCATCGGGCTCAGCATTCTCGGCATGGTCGGCGCCGCATGGGCGGCCGTGTCGGCGCTATTCCTGGAGAAAACGCCGCCGGGCTGGGCGTCGCTGACCGTTGCGGTGATGCTGCTGTCGGGTGTGCAGCTGCTGATTCTCGGCTTGGTCGGCGAATATCTCGGTCGCCTCTACTTGACCGTCAACCGTCGGCCGCAAACCGTCGTTCGGACGGTGTCGCGCAGCGAGGCGGTTCCATCCAGCCAACGGCGCAACGCCGGCGGCACGATCCGGCGGGTGTGATGCCAATATTGCTGCCCTATTACGCCGCTCTGTTCGGCGGAATTCTGATCGCGGTCTGCGGCCAGCTGTTGCTCAAGGCCGGCGTACAGGGCACAACCAGCTTCGCCGCACAGCTCACCAATGGCTTCACCATCGTCGGTGTCGCGTTCTACGGTTTCGCGGCACTTCTCTATCTCATCGCCATCCGCAAGATTCCGCTGTCGATCGCCTATCCGTCGGTCGCGGTGAGCTACGTCGTGGTCGCGGTGGTGGCGCACTTCCTCTGGGACGAGACGCTGACCGCCGGCAAGATCGTGGCGATCCTGCTCATCCTCGCCGGCGTCGCGTTGCTCCAGCGCGCCTAGGCCGAGGCATCTCGCCCGCCAATGCGTCGATCACCGGACAGTGAGGTGTTTTGCCGGTCGCGCACCGGTCCACGGCATCGCCTAGCACGCGTTCCATCGCGCGGAGGTCCGCGATCTTGGCGCGCACATCGGCAAGGTGCGCGGCGGCAAGGTTGCGCGCCTGGGCACATGGACCGTCCGCTTGATCGGGTGCCAAGGTCAATAGCGTCCGCACGTCGGTGAGGGTGAAGCCGAGCTCGCGCGCGCGCCGGACGAAGGCGAGCCGGCGTACGTCCGTCTCGCCATAGAGCCGATAGCGGCCAGCGGTGCGCGGCGCCGGCGGCATCAATCCAATGCGCTCGTAATAGCGCACCGTTTCGACATTGCAGCCAGTCCGCCGCGACAGCTCGCCGATGTTAATCATGGTCGGTTCGCGCACGAGACGCCTCCGTAAATGACCGCTTGAGTCTGTAGCGACTACAGAGTGTAACGTCATCCTGCCGCGAATCCTAGGAGTGCGCCATGTCGGGTGACGTGAAATCTGGAACTGCCTTGCCTGAGCGTCTTGCGTCGCTGCGCGTCCTTGGACCGGTTGCATTCGCCGCCGGCGGCGTCGCGGCGGCCTTCGGCGCTGCATCCTGCTGCGCCATCCCGATGCTGCTCGGCGGCGTCGGCCTTGGCGGCCTTGGATCGGCGCTGTTCATGGGAGCGTTGATCCCGTTTCAACCGTATCTGCTTGCCGCAGCACTGGCCTGCCTCGTTGTCGGCGGCGCACTGCTGTGGCGGCGCGGCTTATGCGCCTGCTGCGCCACGCGGACAGCGACGGCCGTAACACTGATTGGCTTGGCGCTGGGCGCCACGCTGCTAGCGCTGGGCCTCGCTTACGTCTGAGGCCGCAAAATCGAATCGATTGCCACTGTCACGACAAAAGGAGAAGGCCATGAAACCGATCAACGTCACACTCTGCCCGGCCTGCGGCGGCTGTCCGTCAGTCGAGATCAGTGACCACGGCGTCACCATCGGCGAGGATCGCAATACCGTGCGGCTGACGCATGCTGAATGGAACGATCTCGTCGCCCGCATCAAGCGCGGCGAACTACACGAAGTCTGAGGGCGTGGGGTTGCCGGTGATCACCGAGTCGACGGTCACTTGCCCGATTTGCGGCGCGACGCGACGCGAGACGATGCCGACCGACGCCTGCATCGTCGTGTACCGGTGCGCCAGTTGTAGCGCGCAGCTTCGCCCAAAGCCGGGCTCGTGCTGCGTCTTCTGTTCCTACGGTTCGACACCTTGCCCGCCGATGCAGGCCGCCGGCACGGCTTAGAGCGACACTTTAACCGCGGCGCGGTTCAGCGAGTCGCACTTGCCGCGCAAGACGCGGTTATGATTCCCTCGCTGCCATGCCGTCGTGGCGCGTATCAATACGGTGGCTGGCGCCGATTGCCGCGCTGTTGGCGCTAGCGGGATGTGGCCGA
>JAGWIH010000104.1 GCA_028866355.1 Alphaproteobacteria bacterium | reverse complement strand
CAGAAGCTGTCGCAGCTGCCCGGCGTCGGCGAGGTCGACGTCAGCGGCTCGGCGCTGCCGGCGGTGCGCGCCGAGCTTAATCCGCTGTCGCTGTCGCAATACGGCATCGGCCTCGAGGACGTGCGCGCCGCGCTCGCGGCGGCGAACGCGCATGCGCCGAAAGGTGCGATCGAGGACGGCGGCAAGCGCTATCAGGTCTACGACAACGACCAGGCGCGCACCGCGGCGGCATACAAGGATTTGGTCGTCGCTTATCGCAACGGCGCGGCGGTGAGGCTGTCGGATGTCGCCGATGTCGTCGACTCGGTCGAGAATCTACGCAACGCCGGCCTCGCCAACGGCAAGCCGGCGGTGCTGGTGATCATCTATCGCCAACCCGGCGGCAACATCATCAGTACGGTCGACGGCGTCAAAGCCGAGCTGCCGGTCTTGCAAGCCGAAATCCCGGCCGCGATCGACATCGGCATTCCGGTCGACCGCTCAACCACCATCCGCGCCTCGTTGCGCGAGGTCGAGCGCACGCTGGTCATCTCGACCCTGCTGGTGATCGCGGTCGTCTATCTGTTCCTGCGCAACGGCCGCGCCGTCGCGATCCCGTCGGTCGCGGTGCCAGTGTCGCTGATCGGCACGTTCGGCGTGATGTACATGCTGGGTTACAGCCTCGACAATCTGTCGCTCATGGCGCTCACGGTGGCGACCGGCTTCGTCGTCGACGACGCCATCGTCGTGCTCGAGAACACCACGCGGCATCTCGAAGCGGGCATGTCGCGGGCCCAGGCGGCGCTGCAAGGCGCGCGCGAAGTCGGCTTCACCGTGATTTCGATGAGCCTGTCGCTCATCGCGGTATTCACGCCGATCTTGCTGATGGGCGGGCTCATCGGCCGCCTGTTCCGCGAATTCGCCATGACGCTGTCGATCGCTATCCTGGTGTCGCTGGTCCTGTCGCTGACCACGACGCCGATGATGTGCGCCCGGCTATTGCGCCGGCCGCGCGCCGACGATCCGCCACCGCATCGGTTGCTGCAATGGAGCGAGCGCGGCTTCGACCGAATCAAGGAGGTATACCGCCGGTCGCTTACCTGGTCGTTGCGCCATTCGCGCCTGGTGCTCGTCATCCTCGGCGCGACGCTGTGCCTCAACGTGCTGCTGTTCATCATCGTGCCCAAGGGCTTCTTCCCCGAACAGGACACCGGCCGGCTGATCGGCAATCTCCAGGCCGACCAGAGCATATCGTTCCAGCTCATGCAGAAGAAGCTGACCCGGTTCGTCTCGATCATGCGCAAGGATTCGGCGATCGACAGCGTCGTCGCCTTCACCGGCGGCGGCCAAACCAACTCTGGCTTCTTGTTCGCCTCGCTCAAGCCGTTGAACCAGCGGCCCGGCATCGACCAGGTCATCGGCCGGCTGCGGCGCGAGCTGTCGGTGGTGCCCGGCGCGACGCTGTTCCTGCAACCGGTCCAGGATATCCGCGTCGGCGGCCGCGCCTCGAACGCGCTCTACCAATACACGCTGCGCAGCGACGATCTGCAGACGCTCAACGAATGGGTGCCGAAGATCGTCGCCGCCTTGCAAAAGGTGCCGCAGCTCACCGACGTCAACTCCGACCAGCAGGACAAGGGCCTCGAGACCGATCTGGCGATCGACCGTTCGACCGCCGCGCGCCTCGGCGTCAGCGTCAGCGCCATCGACAACACGCTGTACGACGCCTTCGGTCAGCGCCAGGTGTCGACCATCTTCAATCCGCTGAACCAGTACCACGTCATCATGGAGGTGGCGCCGCAGTTCTGGCAGAGCCCGGATACGCTCAAGGATCTCTACGTCAGCACTGCCGGCGGGGCGGTGGGTGGCACGCAATCGACCAACGCCGTCGCCGGCACGGTCGTGCTCAAGGGCCAAAGCAGCGCGGCGGCGACCGTCGCCGCCGACGCCGCGCGCAATCTCGCGACCAATGCGATCACCGCCATCGGCAAAGGCGCGGCGTCGACGGGCACGGCCGTCAGCACCAACAAAGAGACCATGGTGCCGTTGGCTTCGTTCGCCAGCTTCCATCCGGGGGCGACGCCGCTTGCCGTCAATCATCAGGGGCTGTCGGTCGCCTCGACCATCTCGTTCAACCTGGCGCCGGGCGTCGCCTTGGGCCAGGCCGCGACATTGGTCAACCGCACCATGCTCCAGATCGGCGTGCCGTCCAACGTCATCGGCACCTTCCAGGGCACGGCGCAGGTTTTCCAGCAGTCGCTCGCGGCCGAACCGTTCCTTATCCTTGCCGCGTTGGCCGCCGTTTATATCGTGCTCGGCATGCTCTACGAGAGTTACGTCCATCCGATCACGATTCTGTCGACGCTGCCGTCGGCCGGCGTCGGCGCGGTGCTGGCGCTGATGCTGTTCCACACCGAGTTCAGCATCATCGCGCTGATCGGCGTCATCCTGCTGATCGGCATCGTCAAGAAGAACGCCATCATGATGATCGACTTCGCGCTCGACGCCGAGCGCAGCCTCGGCCTGTCGTCGCGCGACGCCATTTTCCAGGCGTGCCTGATGCGCTTCCGGCCGATCATGATGACGACCATGGCGGCGATGCTCGGGGCGGTGCCGTTGGCGATCGGCGCCGGCGAAGGCGGCGAGCTGCGCCGGCCGCTCGGCCTCGCCATCGTCGGCGGTTTGATGATCAGCCAGCTGCTGACGCTCTATACGACGCCGGTGATCTATCTTTATCTCGATCGCTTCCGTCTGTGGGGATTGCGGCGAATGGGCCGCAGCGACGCGCACCTGCCGGGTGCCGCGCCGGTGACGGGAAAATGAGCATGCGCCGCACCGCCATATTCGGCTTCGCCTTGGCGCTCGCCGCTTGCTCGGTCGGGCCCGATTATCAACGGCCGTCCGCGCCGACGACCCCCGCCTACAAAGAGGTCCCGGATTGGAAGCCGGCGACGCCGAAAACGGCCGCGTCGGGCCAGCCCTGGTGGTCGATTTACGACGATCCGACGCTCGATCGCCTCGAAAGCCAGGTCAACGTCTCGAACCAGAACTTGAAGGCGGTCGAGGCCGCTTACCGTCAGGCGGTCGCCGTCGTCGCCGAGCAACGTGCCGGCTATTTCCCGTCGATCGGCATCGATCCGGCGATGACCCGGTCGAAGCCGGCGTCCGGATCGTTCGGCGGCGGCCACATCCGCAACCAATTCACCCTGCCGGTCGATGCCAGTTGGGTGATCGACATCTGGGGCCAGGTCCGCCGTTCGGTTGAAAGCGCCACCGCCACCGCCCAAGCCGACGCGGCCCAGCTCGCCGCCGCCCGGCTGTCGGCGCAAGCGACGCTGGCGCAGGATTACTTCCAGCTGCGCGTCAACGACGCCCAGCGCAAGCTGCTCGAAGACACGGTCGCGGCCTATACCGCGCAGCTGCGCATCACCCGCAACAAATACGACGCCGGCAACGTCGGCAAATCGGATATGGCCCAGGCCCAAGCGACGCTTGAAAACGCGCGCTCGCAGATGGTGGCGCTGGGTGTGGCGCGGGCGCAGCTCGAACACGCGATCGCGGTGCTGATCGGTCAGCCGCCGGCGTCGTTCGCGCTTGCGCCCACGCCGGCGCCGCTCGCCTTGCAGGTGCCGGTGGTTCCGGCCGGCGTGCCGTCGACGCTGCTCGAGCGCAATCCCACGGTGGCACAGGCCGAGCGGCAGATGGCCGCCGCCAACGCCCAAATCGGCGTCGCGGTCGCCGGCTACTTTCCGTCGCTGACGCTCACCGGCAGTTACGGCTTCACCAGCAGCATGCTCGACACCTTGCTGCACGCTTCGAGTCTCACCTGGTCGTTCGGTCCGCAAATCGCCGCCAACGTCTTCAACGGCGGCCTGACCACGGCGCAGGTCGAAGCGGCGCACGCCGCCTATGACGAATCCGTGGCAAATTATCGCCAGGCCGTGCTCACCGCGTTCCAGGGCGTCGAGGACAATCTTGCGGCGCTCAAGGTCCTGCAGGACCAGGCGCAGGTTCAGGATGGCGCCGTGGCCGCCGCCAGCGAGGCGGAACGCCTGATCTTGAATCAGTACCGTGCCGGCACCGTCGACTACACCAGCGTCGTGACTGCCGAAGCCACCGCGCTCGGCGACCGCCAGACCGCGCTCACAGTCCTGCAAAGCCGCTTGAACGCCAGTGTGCTGTTGGTCGAGAATTTGGGTGGCGGCTGGAGCGGCGCCGAACTACCCGACAATTCGCTGCCCGTGCCGCCGCCGGGATTCCCGGCCGCTTCCGAAACCAAGGGATCGCCATGAGGGCGTCGCAGCGCACCCGCCAGGTTCGGATCGCCATCGACGAAAAGGCGGTCGACGAGGATTTCATTCTCGCGTCCGGCCCCGGCGGCCAGGCGGTGCAGAAGCAATCGACGGCGGTCAAGCTGCATTACGATCTCAACCGCGCCGACGGCGTCGACGATCACATGCGTCGGCGCCTCAAGACCATCGCCGGCAAGCGCCTGCGCCGCGACGGCGTGCTGGTGATCACCGCGCAACGCTTCCGTTCGCAGGAGCGCAACCGCTCCGACGCGCGCGCGCGGCTCACCGAGCTGCTGAGCCGTGCGGCGTTCAAGGCGAAGCCGCGCCTGCCGATCGGCCCGACGCTGGCGTCGGTACGCCGGCGGGTCGAGGAAAAGCGCGTGCGCGGCCGCTTGAAGCGGCTGCGGCACATCGCGGCGGCCGACGAGTAAAGCGTCGGGTCGCCGGAGACGAGGCAGCATGGCGGAAACCGAATGGGAATTGCCGCCCCAGGCGCAGCCGAACCCGAAGGATTACGGCTACGATCTGGAGCGCGTCTTGACGTCGGTGGTCGGCGTGCGCGCCACCGTGCCGGAAGACGCGTTCACGGCGCAAACCCTCGGCACCGATCGCGCCGGCAACGGCGTCGTCATCCGCGAGGACGGCATCGTCCTCACCATCGGCTATCTTGTCACCGAAGCCGAAAGCCTGTGGCTCAACACCGGCGACGGCCGCGCCTTGCAGGGTCATGTCGTCGCCTATGACCAGGAGACCGGCTTCGGCCTGGTGCAGGCGCTCGGCCGGCTGAGCCTGCCGGCGATATCGCTCGGCCAATCGTCGTCGGCGCAAGTCGACGACGACGTGGTGGTCGGCAGCGTCGGCGGCCGCACCCGTTCGCTGGCGGCGCGCATCTCGGCCAAGCAGGAATTCGCCGGCTATTGGGAATATCTGCTCGACGAGGCGCTGTTCACCGCGCCGGCGCATCCCAATTGGGGCGGCACCGCGGTGATCGACGCCGCCGGCCGGCTCATCGGCATCGGCTCGCTGCATCTCCAGCAGGCGCGCGAGCGCGGCCGGTCCGAGCACCTCAACATGAACGTGCCGATCGACCTGCTGAAGCCGATCTACAACGACCTGCTGACGCTCGGCCGGCCCAACAAGCCGCCGCGGCCATGGCTCGGCTTCTATGCCACCGAGATCGAGGACCGCGTCGTCGTCGCCGGCGTCAGCAGCGACGGGCCGGCGCGGCGCGCCGATCTGCGCGTCGGCGACATCCTGGTGTCGATTGCCGGCCAACAGGTCGGCACGCTGGCGGCGCTCTATCGCCGGCTGTGGTCGCTCGGCCGCGCCGGCGTCGATGTGCCGCTGACCTTGCAGCGCGACGGCCGTACGCTGGCCGTGACCCCGCGCTCGACCGATCGTGCGGCGCTCTTAAAGAAAGCGTCGCTGCAATAACCCGTCGGATTAGGCCGCGCGCGCGGCCGCGATCACCGGCTGCATCGCGGGCAGCTCGGCGAGCTTCGCCTTGAGCGCAGCGGATTCGGCCGGCCCGAGCGGCTTGTTGGGCGGCAGCATGGCGCGCCAGGCGGGGTTGCCGGTGATCAGCGCCATAATCTCTTTCAACCCGCTGATCAGCGGATAGTCCTGGAACAACACGCGCACGGCGGTCAGCGCCGCTTGCAGCCGGTCGGCGTCCGGCGTTTGCCAATGCCGGTAAACCGGCGCGGCCAAGGGCGCGGTGACGTTGACCGACGCCGCGATGGTGCCGACGCCGCCGGCGCGGAGATTGTTCAGCAGATATTGCTCGCTGCCGGAAAACACGGCGAAGCCGGGAAATTCCTTGAGCAGCGCGGCCGAATAATTCCAGTCGCCGCCGCTGTCCTTGAGGCCGGCGATGGTGTCGCCGAAGGTCTGCCGCAAGCGGCGGATCAGCGCCGCCGTGATCGGCACCGCCGAAAGCTGCGGGAAATGATAGAGGTACAACCGCAGGCGCGGGATGCCGACGCGTTCGATGGCGGCGGCGAAGAAATCATAAAGCCCGTCCTCGCTCGGGTTCTTGTAGTAGAACGGCGGCAGCATCAGCACGCCGGCGGCGCCGGCGCGGGTCGCCTCGCGCGCCAGCTGAACCGCGTCGGCGAGCGCGCACGAGCCCGCGCCGAAGATGCAGCGATCGATCGGCAGCTTGGTGATCGCCGCCTCGATCATGCGCATGCGCTGTTTCAGCGACAGCGAATTGCCTTCGCCGGTGGTGCCGAGCGGCGCCAGCCCGTCGCAGCCGTTGGCCAAAAGCCAGCGTCCGTGGTTGACGAAGGCGCCGAGATCGGGATCGAGGTTGGCGTTGAACGGCGTCAACATCGCCGCATAAACGCCGCGCGGGGGTTCCGCCATGGCTCCTCGCAGGTTCTGCGGCATTTTAGACGCTGGCAGCGCGGAAATAAATGCCACCCCTCGCGGCGCTCATGCGCATGTTCTATGCTGGCCGCCGGAAGCCTTGCGATGCAAAGCCGCTGGAACGACGAGCAAGCTCAGGCGATGGTCACGCGTTATGCCCAACAGGGCGTTGCGTCTGATTTGGCCCTGCGCGTCTATACCTCGCAGCTTCTGGGCCAAGATCCGAAGCTGGTGCTGCATGGCGGCGGCAACACTTCGGTGAAGCTGCGCGTGCTCGATCTGCTCGGCGAAGAGGTCGATGCGCTGTGCGTCAAGGGCAGCGGCTGGGACATGGCGAACATCGAGCCGGCGGGCCTGCCGGCGGTGCGTCTCGCGCCGTTGTTGAAGCTGCGCACCCTCGATCATCTGGCGGACGAAGACATGGTGCGCGTCCAGCGCGCCAACCTGCTCGATCCCGGCGCGCCCAATCCCTCGGTCGAGACGCTGCTGCATGCGTTTCTGCCGGCCAAGTTCATCGACCATACGCACGCCAATGCAGTGCTGAGCCTGGTCGATCAGCCGGACGGCGACCGCATCTGCCGCGAGGTCTATGACGGCCGTTTCGGCGTCGTGCCCTATGTGATGCCGGGGTTCGATCTCGCCAAGAAGGCGGCGCGCATCTTCGAGCACGATCCGCGCGTCGAAGGGCTGATCCTGCTGAAGCACGGCATCTTCACCTTCGGCGCCGACGCGCGCGAGGCCTATGAACGCATGATCGCCGCGGTCACCGCCGCCGAAGCGCGCATCCAGAAAAAGGGCACGCGGCGCGTGTTTCCGGCGATCACCCTGCCGCAGCGCATCGCCAGCGTCGCCGACGTCGCGCCGATCGTGCGCGGCGCCTGCGCGGTCAAGGACGAGAAGATCGAAGGCGCCTGGCGCCGCTTGATCCTCGAATTCCGCACGTCGTCCCCCATTCTCGCTTACGCAAATGGCCGCGAGGCGGCGCGCTATTCGCAG
>JAGWIH010000103.1 GCA_028866355.1 Alphaproteobacteria bacterium | reverse complement strand
ACAGCTGCTATCGCGGCGTGCGCGGCACGCTGCACGATTGGGGCCATGGCTGCGGCGATTGCGACGCCTGCGCGCTGCGCGCCAAAGGCTGGGCGGCTTATGCAGCGACGCGCGCTAGCGCTGCGGCTGGAAGGCGTAGGCCGACGGGCCTTTGACTGCCTCGTCGACGACCAACCGGTGCTGCAACGGCGGGAACGCACGCTGGCGGCAATCGGCGCGCTCGCACAGGCGGCAGCCGACGCCGATTTCAGTCGCCGCTTCCGGCCGCGCCAGATCGAGGCCGTCGGCATAGACGATCTCGGCGGCGCGCGCGATGTCGCAACCCAGCACCACCGCCATGTGGCCGGAGGGTGCATGGAAGCCACCGCCCGGCTTCTCCACCGTGCGCGCGACGCAGAAAAACGTCGTGCCGTCAGGCAGCCGGGCGATCTGGCGGCGGATCAGGCCGGGCGTGGCGAAAGCTTCGTGCACGACGAAGCGCGGACAGGCGCCGCCGTAGCGCGAGAAGTGGAAGCCGGCCGCCGAGAAGCGCTTGCTGATGTTGCCGGCGATGTCGGCGCGGGCGAAGAAGAACGGAATGCCGGCCGCGCCGGTGCGGTTGAGCGTCGATAGCCGGTGCGCCGCCTGCTCGAACGAGACGCCGAACCGGTTCATCAGGCGTTCGATGTCGTAACGCTCGGTTTGTGCCGCCGATAGGAACGTCGCGTAGGGCATGAGCACCGCGCCGGCGAAATAATTCGCCAGGCCGATGCGGCACAGCATCTCGCTTTCCGGCGCCGACAGCTTGGCGGCACGGATCGCCTCGCCGATCGGCTCGCGCGCCTCCAACAGGCCGAGCTGATAGGCCAGATGGAAGTTGCGGCTGGCCAAGGGCAGCGCCTCGGACAGGTCCAGGCGGCGCGTGCGCGGGTCGAAGCGCCGCAAGGCGCCCGCCATGCTCGCGCTCGTCGCGATTTCGACCGTGACGCCGTGACGCCGCGCCAGCCGCTCGCCGAGGGCGCGGCCAAGATCGCCGGCCGCCGCTTGCAGCAGCGTTTCAGCGGCGGTTTCGAGCGCGGCAAAGTGATTGCGGCGCGATTCGAAGAAGTCCCGCGCCTCCTCGGTCGGCAGCACGACGCGGCGGGTGCGGCCTTCGGCCAGATTGAGGTTGATCGCCTGGGCGTCGTCGCGTGCCGCGCGCAGGGCGCGGTAGAGATCGGCGATGGCGCGCGCGGCCCGCGGCGCGGCGCCGACCAGCCGCGCGATCTCGTCGGCGTCGATGCCGCTATCGCGCAAGCCCGCATCGGCGAAAACCTCGCGCAGCGCGGCGGCGAGCTGCCGTTCGGCGTCGTCGGTGAGGGCGTTGAGGTCGACGCCGTATTTCTCGCCGAGCTTCAGCAGCAGCGAGACCGTCACCGGCCGCTCGTCGTGTTCGATCAGATTGAGATAGCTGGCGCTGATGCCGAGCTCCGCGGCCATCTGCTGTTGTGTCAGGCCACGATCTTGACGCAGGCGCCGAATCTTCTGGCCGAGCAGGGTCTTACGGGCTGCCACCGCATGCTCCTGTGATTTACAAATTCACAAAATGCACAATTATCTGCATGAAAAAATACACGATTTACGAATTTTATTATCGTCCGCCATAGAAACTTCGCAAGTGCAATGTAAATTATCTGATGTAAGGCCGTATAGAGGAGGTTGGTGTGAAGATTTGTGTGTTCGGTGCCGGCGCGATCGGCGGGTTCCTGGGCGCCAAGCTCGCGCGTGCGGGGGCCGAGGTTTCGCTGGTTGCGCGCGGCGCCAATCTGGCGGCGATCCGCGCCAATGGTCTGAAGCTGCGCACCGACGGCCAAGAGACCGTCGTCCGGCTGGCGGCAACCGACGATCCGGCCGAACTCGGTCCGCAGGATTATGTCATCGTCACGCTCAAGGCCAACCAGATCGACGCCGCGCTCGACCGCTTCGCGCCGCTGCTCGGTCCCGACACGGCGATCGTCACCGCGGTCAACGGCGTGCCCTATTGGTATTTCCATCGGCATCCCAGCGAATGGGAGAACCGCAGCATCGCCAGCATCGATCCGGCGCGGCGGCAATGGACCATGCTCGCGCCGGAGCGCGCCATTGGCTGCGTCGTCTATCCGGCGACCGAGCTGGTCGCGCCGGGCGTTGTCGCGCACGTCTACGGCGACCGCTTTCCGATTGGTGAGCCATCCGGCGAGATCAGCCAGCGGTGTCAACGCCTGTCGGCGGCATTTGCCGCCGGCGGCCTCAAGGCGCCGGTGCTCGACAACATCCGCGACGAGATCTGGCTCAAACTGTGGGGCAACCTCTGCCTCAATCCGCTGAGCGCGCTGACCGGCACCACGCTCGACGTGCTGTGCAGCGAGCCGGGCACGCGCGACATCGCCCGCGCCATGATGCGCGAGGCGCAGGCGATCGCCGAGCGGCTCGGCGTGCGCTTCCGCGTCGACCTCGAACGCCGTCTCGACGGCGCGTGCAAGGTCGGCGCGCACAAGACCTCGATGTTGCAGGACCTGGAACGCGGCCGGCCGCTCGAAATCGACGCGCTGGTGACGGCGGTGCAGGAGCTTGGCCGTCTGGTCGATGTGCCGACGCCGACCATCGACATGGTGCTGGCATTGATCCAGCACCGGGCCGAAGCGTTGCAGCTTTACGAGCGCCCCGCCTTGAGCGCCGTCGCCGCGGAGTAACGCAGAAACACGATCTTCGCCGCGCCGTAACGGCGTTCGTCCAGCGGCGCGAAGCGCGCCGGCGGGGTGAAATCGCGCTTCGCCGCAAGCTCGACCACGGCAATCGCGTCCGGCAGCAGCCATTGCGCGGCGGCCAGCGCGGTCAACGCCGGCGATGTCCAATCTTCGGCATAAGGCGGATCGAGAAAGATCAGGGACGCCGGCGCACTGGCGCGCGGCGGCCGCAGTGCGTCGGCGGCCAGCACGGCGGTCTGGCGCGCGGCGTCGAGCGCCGTGACGTTCGCTGTCAAGACGCCGCGCGCGGTCCGATCGCGTTCCATGAAACTGACGAATCGCGCGCCGCGCGACAACGCCTCGAGCCCGAGCGCGCCGCTACCGGCGAAAGCATCGAGCACAATGGCGTCCTCATAGACCGGCCGCGGCGCGAACGCGGCATGCGCCAGGATGTTGAAAATCGCTTCGCGGGCGCGGCCCGCAGTCGGGCGAACGTTACCGCCTTCCAAGGGCGTCAATTTCCGACCGCGATGCTTGCCGGCGACGATACGCAACACGGGTTCAGCCGCGCGCGGCCTGGATGAAGCCGCTGAAGATGCGCCGGTCGCCGTCGCTCAGGCGGTATTCCGGATGCCACTGCACGCCGAGGACGAACCGTCGGTTCGGGTCCTCGATGCCTTCGATGACGCCATCGGGCGCCAGCGCATCGACGACCAGGCCGGGCGCGACGTCCTTGACCGCCTGATGATGCGCGCTGTTGACCGGCATCTCGGCGAGGCCCGTGATCCGGCGCAGCAGCGTATTGGGCGCGATCGTCACCGCATGGCCCGGCTCGGTGCGCGGATTGGGCTGTTCATGCTTGAGCGCGTTCTTGATCTCGTCGGGAATGTGCTGCACCAGCGTGCCGCCGAGCGCGACGTTCAGAAGCTGCTCGCCGCCGCAGATGCCCAACACCGGCAGGTTCTTTTCGAGCGCGCGCCGGCAGATCGCAAGCTCAAATTCGGTGCGCCGCGCCTTGAGCGAGACGGTGTCATGCTTGGTTTTGGCGCCGAACAAGGCCGGATCGACGTCGAAGGCGCCGCCGGTGACGATCAACCCGTCGAGCAGCGCCAGATAGTCGCCGGCGCGCTCCGGTTCGTGCGGCAACAGAACTGACAACCCACCCGCCTCGGCTACCGCTTCGCAATAATTCTCGCGCAGCGCGTACCACGGATGGGTCTTGGAATAGCCGCCGGGCGGCTCGTGATCGAGGGTGAGGCCGATGACCGGTTGTGCCATGCTGGCGCCAATCTATGACCGCGCCGCGCAAGCGGCAAGGAAGCCGCATGGACGATCGAATGGCGAAGCCGATGGCGCTGGCGTTGGCGGCCGCGGAACGTGCTGCGACCGCCGGCGAAGTGCCGATCGGCGCCGTGCTCGTCGATGCCAACGGTGTCGTCCTGGCGCAGACCGCGAATCGCGTCGAGGCGCTTGCCGATCCGACCGCGCATGCCGAGCTGCTGGCGTTGCGCGAAGGCGCGCGTCAACGCGGCCGCCCGATCCTCGACGATTGCGATCTCTACGTCACGCTCGAGCCCTGCGCCATGTGCGCCGGCGCCATCGCCCTGGCGCGCATCCGGCGGCTCTATTTCGGCGCCAGCGATCCCAAAGGCGGCGCGGTCGAGCACGGACCGCGTTTCTTTCGGCAGCCGACCTGTCACCACCGGCCGGAAGTCTATGGCGGGATCGACGCGACGCGCGCCGGCGAATTATTGCGGCGCTTTTTCGCTGACCGGCGCTGAGACGCGGCGGCGGCCGATGGCACGCCAGCCGATGTCGCGCCGGCAGAAGCCTTGCGACCAGTCGATCTTGTCGACCACGGCGTAAGCGCGCTTCTGCGCCTCGCGCACCGAGCGGCCGCGCGCAACGACGTTGAGCACGCGGCCACCGTCGGCGACCAGCTTCTCGCCGACGCGCTTGGTGCCGGCATGGAAGATGCGCACCGCGGTGTCGGCACCCGCGGCGCTGTCGAGGCCGCGGATCTCGCTGCCTTTCACCGGCGTGCCGGGATAGCCCTTGGCCGCCATGACGACGCACAACGCCACCTCGTCGCGCCAGCGCAAGTCGAAATCCTCAAGCTCGCCGTCATGCGCCGCGATCAACGCCGGCAGCAGGTCGCTCTTGAGGCGCGTCAACAGAACCTGGCATTCGGGATCACCGAAGCGGCAATTGTATTCGATGACCTGCGGCCCGCTCTTGGTCAGGATCAGCCCGACATAAAGGATGCCCTTGTACGGCTTGCCTTCGTCGCGCATGGCGTGGACCGTCGGCAGGACGATCTTCTCCATCACCTGCACTTCGAGTTCGGGCGTCAGCACCGGCGCCGGCGAATAGGCGCCCATGCCGCCGGTATTGGGCCCGGTGTCGCCGTCGCCGACGCGTTTATGGTCCTGCGCTGAGGCGAGACCGAGCGCGCGCTTGCCGTCGACCAGCGCGAAGAAGCTGACTTCCTCGCCTTCGAGAAAATCCTCGACCACGATCTCGGCGCCGGCGGCGCCGAACTTCTTCGCCACCATCGCCGCATCAACCGCGGCTAACGCTTGGCGCGTGGTGGTGGCGACGGTCACGCCTTTACCGGCAGCAAGCCCATCCGCTTTCACCACAATGGGCGCCTTGTGCTTGCGGATATATTCCTTGGCGGCAGCTGGATCGGTGAAGCGGCGATAGGCCGCGGTCGGGATGTTGTACTTGGCGCACAGATCCTTGGCGAAGGACTTGGAGCCTTCGAGTGCCGCCGCCGCCGCGGTCGGACCGAAGGCCGCGATACCGTTGGCTTCGAGCGTATCGACCAGTCCCGCGACCAAGGGGCCTTCCGGACCGATGACGACGAAATCGATCTTTTCCTGCTTGCACAGCTTGACGATGCCGTCGATGTCGGTTGGTGCCACCGCGACGCAGGCCGCTTCGTCGGCGATGCCGGGATTGCCCGGCGCGCAGAACAGCGCGTCGCACAGCGGCGATGACGAGATCGCCCAACATAGTGCGTGCTCGCGGCCGCCCGATCCGATCACCAGAACACGCAAGCGGCTCTCCTCGTTCAGGGCCTTATTCGTCCGGCCCGTTTCCCCCGTCAGGGGCGCTCTTGTATCATAGCGTGCGATGATGGAAAGCCACGCGCCGAGCATGGTCACAAGCCCCGGCGGGCCGCGACCGAATCTGCCCGAATATACGGTTTCCGAGATATCTCAAGCGGTTAAACGAACGCTTGAAACCGATTTTGGGCATGTGCGAGTCCGCGGCGAAATCTCCGGCTGCAAACAAGTCACCTCCGGCCACTGCTACCTCACGCTGAAAGACACCGAGTCGAACCTCGACGGCGTGGTCTGGCGAACGACGTTCGGCCGCCTGACGGTGAAGCCCAAGGACGGCATGGATGTCATCTGCACCGGCCGCATCACCACCTATCCCGGCCGTTCGAAATATCAGTTGATCATCGAGGCGATCGAGTTGGCCGGCGTCGGCGCGCTGTTGAAGCTGCTCGAAGAGCGCAAGAAGAAACTCGCCGCCGAGGGGCTTTTCGACGAATCGAAGAAAAGGAAGCTGCCATTCCTGCCGGAGGTGATCGGCGTCATCACGTCGCCGACCGGCGCGGTGATCCGCGACATCCTGCATCGCCTGGCCGATCGCTTTCCGCGTCGCGTCCTGGTGTGGCCGGTGGCGGTGCAGGGCGAAGGCGCGGCCGAGGCGATCGCCGCTGCCATCGCCGGCTTCGACGCGCTCGATGGCAAGGGCGCGGTGCCACGGCCCGATCTGCTGATCGTGGCACGCGGCGGCGGCAGCCTGGAAGATTTGATGGCGTTCAACGAGGAAAGCGTCGTGCGCGCGGTGGCCGCCTGCAGCATCCCGCTGATCTCCGCCGTCGGGCATGAAACCGACACCACGCTGATCGATTTCGCCGCCGACCGACGCGCGCCGACACCGACGGCCGCGGCCGAAATGGCGGTGCCGGTGCGGCTCGAACTCGTCGCCGATGTCGCCGCGCACGCGCATCGCCTGGCGCAAGCGCTCGCGCGCTTTATCGACGACAAGTTCGTGCGCGTCGAAGGGCTGGCGCGCGGTCTGCCCGATCCGCGCAGCCTGATCGAGACCGCGCTGCAACGGCTGGACGATCGCGCCGAACGATTGGCGCTCGGCATCGCCGGGCTATTGCGTTTGCGCGGCCAAAGCATCCAGGCGCTTAACCGGTTGCTGCGTCGTGATGTGCTCGAACGCGAAGTTGGACGTCTGCGCGATGCAGTCAGCGGTCTCGCGGAACGGCTGTCACCGGCCGTCGCACGCCTGATGCAGCAGCGCGAGATCGCGCTTGCCGGCTGCGGCGGCCGTTTGGCCAGCTGGCGTCAAGTGCAGGACAAGGTGCTGGAACGCGGCTATGTGATGGTGCGCGACGCCAAGGGCGCATTGCTGACGTCGGCGGGCGCGGTGACGCCGGGCGCGGACTTGGCGCTCCAGTTCCACGACGGCAAGGTGGCGGCGCGGGCCATCGGCCGCGAAACCGGCAAGCCGGAGCGCGCGCCGGCGCCCAAACGCGAACAGGGCAAATTGCTGTGAGACACTTCGCCATGGCCGCGATGCTCTGTCTCATCGCGACCGCGGCCTGGGCGGACAATTTAACGCTCGACGGCACGCTCACCCAAGGTGCGCTGATCCGGGGCTTCGCCGGGCCGGGCGCGCGCGTCACGCTCGATGGCGAGCCGGTGCGGGTTGCGCCCGACGGGCATTTCATTTTCGGGTTCGGGCGCGACGCGTCGGCGCACGCGACCCTCGACGTCACCTTCCGCGACGGGTCGCGTCTGCATCGGACGCTTGCCATTGTGCCGCGACACTATGATGTGCGCCGCATCAACAACCTGCCGCCGGCCGAGGTCACGCCACCGCCGGAGACGCTGGCGCGCATCAAGCAGGAAGCGGCCGAAATCGATCAGGCCTTCGC
>JAGWIH010000390.1 GCA_028866355.1 Alphaproteobacteria bacterium | reverse complement strand
CAAGGTGAAGCTGGTCGCGCGCGTCGAAAAGCTGCGCGACCGCGTCTTCCACGCCAGGCTCGGCACGGTTCAGGACAAGATGACGCGCGTCGCCAAACTCGCCGAGACCGTCGCGCCGCACGTGCCGGGCGCGGACGTCGCCAAGCTGCGCCGCGCTGCGGTGCTCGCCAAGGCCGATCTGTCGTCCGGCATGGTCGGCGAATTTCCCGAGCTGCAAGGCGTCATGGGCCGCTATTACGCGTTGCACGACGGCGAAGCCGCCGAGGTCGCCGACGCCATCGCCGACCATTACGCGCCGCAAGGACCGAGCGACCGCTGCCCGACCGCGCCGGTTTCGGTGGCGCTGGCGCTCGCCGACAAGCTCGACACGCTGGCGAATTTCTTCGCCGTCGGCGAGAAGCCGACCGGTTCCGGCGATCCGTTCGCGTTGCGTCGCGCCGCGCTCGGGGTCATCCGGCTGATTCTCGAGAACAAGTTGCGGTTGCCGCTTTTGCCCGTGTTCAAGGCCGCCGCACCAGTAGGCAAGGATCCGGGCAAGGAGCTGCTCGAATTCTTCGCCGACCGGCTGAAGGTCCATCTGCGCGAACGCGGCGTGCGCCACGATCTGATCGCGGCGGTCTTCGCGCTCGGCGACGAGGACGATCTGGTGCGGCTACTGGCGCGCGTCGATGCGCTCGGCGCGTTCCTCAAGGCCGAAGACGGAGCCAATCTGCTGGTGGCCTATCGCCGGGCCGCCAACATCCTGCGCATCGAGGAGAAGAAGGACAACCGCAGCTACTCCGGCGTGCCGCGGCCCGATTTGCTCCAGGCCGCCGAGGAGCGCACGCTCGACAAGGCGCTGCACGAGGCGGCGCTGCGCGGCGCCGCCGCGCTCGAGACCGAGGATTTCGCCGCCGCGATGCGCGCGCTCGCCGCGTTGCGCGGTCCGGTCGACAAATTCTTCGACAAGGTGACGGTCAACACCGACGACAAGGAAATCCGGGAGAACCGCCTGAGGTTGCTTTCGCAGATCCGCGACACGCTGAACCGCGTCGCGGATTTTTCGCGGATCGAGGGATAGAGCGATGGCCAAATCCAAGTGGGTTTACCAGTTCGGCGACGGCAAGGCCGAAGGTCGCGCCGATATGCGCAATCTGCTCGGCGGCAAAGGCGCCGGCCTTGCCGAGATGAGCAATCTCGGCCTGCCGGTGCCGCCCGGCTTCACCATCACCACCGAGGTCTGCACCTTTTTCTACAAGAACGACAAGCAATACCCGCCCGATTTGCGCGCGCAAGTGGACGCGGCGCTGCAAAATCTCGAAAAGCGCATCGGCGCGGCCTTCGGCGACGCGAAAAATCCGCTGCTGGTGTCCGTGCGCTCGGGCGCGCGCGCCTCGATGCCCGGCATGATGGACACGGTGCTCAATCTCGGCCTCAACGACGTCACCGTCGAAGGCCTGGCGAAGAAAAGCGGCGACGCGCGCTTCGCCTACGACAGCTACCGCCGCTTCATCCAGATGTAC
>JAGWIH010000102.1 GCA_028866355.1 Alphaproteobacteria bacterium | reverse complement strand
CACCAATGGCACATCCTTGGGCAAATGCGGCGCGAGCTGCGTCGCGATTGCGCGCAGGTGCTGCGCCGGCGTCGTCAGCAAGACGGCATCGGCCCGCGCCGCCGCGGCAAGCTCGCCGGTCGCGCGGATGCCGCGTTCGAGCTCGATGCCCGGCAGGAAAATCGGGTTTTCGGCGGCGGCCGAAATCGCCGTCACGACCTCGGCTTCGCGCGCCCACAGGACGACGTCGCGGCCGGCGCGGCGCAGGACTTGCGCCAACGCGGTACCCCACGCGCCGCCGCCGATGATGCCGAAGGTCTGCATGAAAAGTTACGCCTCCCGCGCTTCA
The DNA here is from genome assembly GCA_028866355.1 of Alphaproteobacteria bacterium. Lineage (GTDB taxonomy): Bacteria > Pseudomonadota > Alphaproteobacteria > ATCC43930 > CGMCC-115725 > REEB95. The sequence goes on along the minus strand of JAGWIH010000102.1, from coordinate 7,409 downwards.
CCGCGAGCGATGAAGCACGGAAGGCGTTATCCGATCAAGCGGTGGCGCTTATTTCTTATTCAGCGCCTCGATTCCCGCCTTGGCCACCTGCCCATCCTGCGCCGACCCCGGCGATCCGCTGACGCCGATCGCGCCGATGATCTTGCCGTGCTCCATAATCGGCAAGCCGCCACCGACGACCGTCGGCGCGCCAAGCGTGAGCAGATAGACTTTGTCTTGGACACGGTCCTCGAGGGCTTGCGACGGCCGCTTGAACATTGCCGCAGTCTCGGCCTTCTTCTGCGCGAGCGCGACCGAGCCGTACTGCGTATTGTCCATGCGCTCCATCATCACCATTTCGCCGCTCGGCTCGACGATATAGATCGCCACGGGGAACGGGGCTTTCTTCGCCTCGGCCTCCGCGGCGGCCATGACCTTCTTGGCTTGCTCGAGCGTGATCGGCGGCCCATAGGCGGGCGGCGGCGCCGGCGGTGCGGACGCCTGCTGCGCCAGCGCCGGGCCGGCGAGTAACGCCGCGAACGCGAACGCGGAAATCCACCAACGGATTTTCATCGCTTATTCCTCCCTGGTTCTGCTCACTTCTTCAGCTTGGCCATGACGGCGGGGTTGGTCGAATAGACGCCGAGAAATTGGCCCTGCGCCAACACCTTGCCCTTCATCGCCGCGACCGCGGCCTCGGCGCTGAACTCGCCGCTGAGACCGAGCGACGGCACGCTCAACGCGTAGACGGTGAAGTGATAGTGATGGGCGTTCTCGTCGTTCCACGGCGAGCACGGACCGTCATAGCCGTAATAGGTACCCTTCATCGCATCGTTCGCAGCAAAGGCCGGGGTGTAGCTGTTGGCGGCGGGTACGCCGACCTTGATCGCCGATGCCGGCTTGCCGTGCAGCAGCCGCTCGTTCGAGGCTGCGCCTTCGGGAACCGTCATGACGTTGGCCGGAATGTCGACCAGCACCATGTGGAAGAAGATCTTGCGCTTGACGGCTTTCGTCAGCGTCGCGCCTTTTTGGTTCATCAGCTCGCGATGCTCGGCCGGCGAATCGGTGTCGTAAACGACGACGGCGTAGGACTTCGTGGCAGCCGGACCCTTCGACCACGAAATGCTCGGATTCTTGTTGGCGGCAGCGGTGGTGCCGCCGTGGCCATCCGCGGTGCAGAACGTGTATTCGCTCGGAATCACGTGGTCGTACTTCATCGCGTCGACGCGGACATGGATTTTCGCGGAATGCGCGGGCGCGAGCTGCGGCATCTTATAAAGGAATGCGGGAGCCGGCGCCTGCGCTTGGGCGGTGCCAGCCAGCAACACCGCGCTCGCGAGCGCGGCAATTAACCCACGGAAATACATGGTATTTTTCCTCCCGGAGATCTTTTGGCCGGCCATTGAGGCAGCCGGCAGGGCCGATTCTAAGGCGGCGCCCGGCCGGGTTCAACGTGGGCGCGCGGACGCCGCCGTCGGGTCGAGCGGCCAGCGCGGCCGCGGTGCGAAGTCGAGCGCGTCGGCGAACCCGAGCTTGAGGCGTTCGATGCCGGCCCAGCCGATCATCGCCGCATTATCGGTGCACAGCGCCGGCGGCGGTGCGACGAAACGGAAGTTCAATTCCGTGGCAAGCTGAGTCAGCCGCGGCCGCAATGCGGCGTTGGCGGCGACGCCGCCGGCCGCCACCAGCGCGTGGCCGCGACCGTGCTGCGCGTTGAACCGTGCCGCCGCCTGTGCCGTGCGATCGAGCAGACAATCGACAATCGCCGCTTGTAGCGCGGCCGCCAGATCGGCGCGCGCGCGATCGTCGAGCGACCCGGCGCGGCGCACCGTTTCGGCCAGCGCGGTCTTCAAGCCGGAGAACGAGAAGTCGCAACCGGGCCGGCCGATCATCGGCCGCGGCAATGGAAATCGCGCCGCATCGCCGGTGCGCGCGGCCTGTTCGATGGCCGGACCGCCGGGATAGCCGAGGCCGAGCAGCTTGGCGCCTTTGTCGAAACATTCGCCGGCGGCGTCGTCGATGGTCGTGCCGAGACGGCGATAACGGCCGACGCCTTCGACCGCCAACAGCTGACAATGCCCGCCCGAAACCAGCAGCAGGAGATAAGGAAACGCCACGTCGTCGGTCAGCCGCGCCGACAACGCGTGCCCTTCGAGATGGTTGACCGCGACAAACGGCAGGGCGCGCGCATAGGCAATCGCCTTTGCCTCCATGACGCCGACCATGACGCCGCCGATGAGGCCGGGCCCACCCGTCGCGGCGACGCCGCCGAGATCGCTCAGGCCAATGTTGGCGGCGGCAAGCGCCCGCGCGATCAATCCATCGAGATGGTCCAAATGCGCGCGCGCGGCGATCTCGGGCACGACGCCGCCATAGGGACGGTGCTCGGCGAGCTGCGACAGCACGAGGCTGGCGCGGATGCGCTTGCCGGCAGCCGCCGAATCTTCGACCACCGCGGCCGCGGTCTCGTCGCAACTGGTTTCGATGCCCAGCACCAACATGGCGCGGGACCATAGCACCTTCCCTTGCCGCCGCCTTCCGCCTAAGAACAAGGCATGGCCCCGCCTCTTCTGCGCATCGGCACGCGCGGCAGCCCTTTGGCGCTGGTGCAGGCGGACGAGCTCAAGCGCCGCCTGGCTGCGGCGCATGCTTCATTGGCCGCGCCGGGTGCGATCGACATCGTCGCCATCCGCACCAGCGGCGACCGCGCGGGCGAACGCCCGCTCGCCGAGGAAGGCGGCAAGGGCCTGTTCACCAAGGAGATCGAAGAGGCGCTGTTCGATGGACGCATCGACGTCGCCATCCATTCGATGAAGGACATGCTGGCGGCGCTGCCGCAAGGACTGGCGATCGCCGCGTGCCTGCCGCGCGAGGATCCGCGCGACGCGCTGTTGTCGCCGCGCGCCAATTCGCTCGCCGCGCTGGCCAAAGGCGCGCGGCTCGGGACTTCGTCGCTGCGCCGCAAGGCGCTGGCGTTGCATGTGCGGCCCGACCTCAACATCGTGCCGCTGCGCGGCAACGTCGGCACGCGCCTCGCGAAGCTGGCGGCCGGCGACGCCGACGCGACGATCCTCGCCGCCGCCGGATTGAAGCGGCTGGGCCTTGCCGACAAGATCACCGCGATGCTGCCGCCGAACGAAATGCTGCCGGCGCCGGCGCAAGGCATTCTCGCGGTCGAGATTCGGAATGACGATCCGCGCGCGCGCAATCTACTGGCGCCGCTCGATCACGCCGAGACGGCCGCCTGCGCCGCGGCCGAACGCGCCTTCCTGGCGGCGCTCGACGGTTCGTGCCGCACGCCGATTGCCGCGCTCGCGACCGTCGCGGGCGAGCGGCTGACGCTCGACGCCGCCATTGTCAGCCCGGACGGCAGCAAGCTCCACCGCACGCGACGCGACGGCGCCGCCGGCGATGCGGCCGCACTCGGCCGCGACGCCGGTGCCGAGCTCAAGGCGCGCGGCGGGCCCGACTTTTTCGCATGAAGGCGCTGGTGACCCGACCGCGCGAGGACGCCGCGGGCCTGACGGCGGCCCTGCTGGCACGCGGCATCGAACCGCTGCTCGAGCCGCTGCTGTCGATCGAACTCGCACCCGACGCGCAGGCCACGCTGGCCGCGGCGCTGCCGGGGACGCAAGCGGTGCTGTTCACCAGTGCCAACGGCGTCCGCGCCTTCGCCAGCGTCTCGCCGCAGCGCGACCTTCCGGCGTTCGCCGTCGGCGACGCCACCGCGCGGGCCGCCCAGGCGGCGGGCTTTGCCCGCGTCGAAAGCGCCGGCGGCGATGTCCATGCGCTGGCGGCGCTGGCGGTGCGCCGCCTCGATCCGGCGGCGGGCGCGCTGATCCACGCGGCGGCAAGCGCGGTCGCCGGCGATCTCGCCGCCGAGTTGACGCGCGCCGGATTTACGGTGCGCCGGCTGCGGCTTTACGAAGCCGTCGCGGCCACGCGCCTCACCGCCGAGTCGCACGACGCGATCGCGGCCGGCGCGGTCGGTGCGGCGATCTTTTTCTCTCCCCGCACCGCCGAAACCTTTGTTACGCTCGCGCGCGCGGCCGGACTACAGGACCGTGCGGCATCGATCGCGGCGGTCGTGCTGAGTCCGGCGGTGGCGGCGGCACTTGGTCCGCTGACGTGGCGGCGTATCGAGGTGGCCGCCGCGCCGAACGAACCGGCGCTGCTGGCGGCGCTCGACCGGGCCTTGCACGCGGCCCAAACGGGAGACAAGGAACAACGGGCATGAGGTTGTCGCCGTGAACGAACCGCCGGTGATCGACGCCGCCGACATCAACCTGCCGCGCCGCCGGCGCCGGCGCGTCGTGGTGATCGGCGGGCTTGTCGTCGCATTGGCGTTGGTGCTCGGCCTGACCGGCACCTCGCCTTATTGGGCGCCGCCGCTGGCGCATGTGCTGCCGTGGGGCACGCCGGTCGACAACACGGCGAATCAGATCTTCGCCAACCAGCTGGCCACGGTCGAATCCGAGGTACAGGCCCTGCGCGACGCGCAAAGCGCCAACGCGCAGATTTTCGTGCGGCTCAACGCGCTCGAAAAACAAGTGAAGCAGGCGTCGCCCGACATCAGCCAATTCGCCGACACCGTCAAACGGCTCGATGCCGCGACGCAACAGCTGCGATCGGCAGTCGACGGCAACGCGGCGCGCATCGCCGCGTTGCAGGATCGTCTGGCACATGCCGGCGACAATCCCGAACGCATGCTGTTCCTGGCGCTGAGCCAGCTATCGGCGGCGGTGGCGACCTCGCGGCCGTTTCCCGACGAGCTTAAAGCCGCCGAGACCCTGGCGCCGCACGACCTGGGCGTGAAGCTGCTGGCGCTCGAGCCGCAGGCGGCGACCGGTATTCCGAGCACCGCGGCATTGGCGGCGCGATTCAACGCCGCGACCGCGCCGGCGATGCTGCTGGCGACGCCGGCGGCGCCCGCGAACGAGAGCTGGACCAAGCGCTTCTGGGCGAAGCTCGCGAGCTTGGTGGTCGTGCGCCGCGTCGGCGACAGCACGACGCCGCCCGATCCAACCCTCGCCGCCGTCGACGCCGCGCGTGCCGAACTTGCCCAGGGCGATCTTGCGGGCGCCGTCGGCACGATCGAAGCGGCGCCGGCGCCGGCGCGCGGCGCGGCCGAAAGCTGGCTCGCGGCGGCGCACCAACGGCTCGACGCCGAGGCCGTTGTCTCGGCAGCGCTGCGGCAAGTCGTGCCGGCGCTGGCCGCCGCGCCCGCCAAGCCGGCATCGCAGACACCGTGAGGCGCGTTCTCGTCGCACTGATCGCGATCGTCGTCGTCGTCAGCGCCGCGGTCTATGTGGTTGACCGACCGGGCACCGTCACCATCGTTTGGCACGGCTGGCGCATCGACACGTCGGTGGCGGCGCTCAGTTTGGCCGGCGCATTCGCCGTCTTCATTTTCGGCTGGAGCCTGGCGCTGCTGCGCCGCCTTTTGGCGGCGCCGCGCAATTTTGTCCGCGCCCGGCGCGAACGGCGGCGGCGCGAAGGCTATCGCGCCCTGACCTATGGGATGGCGGCGGTTGCCGCCGGCGATCCGGACGAAGCCGAGCGCTGCGCGCGTCGTGCCGACGCGCTCCTCGACGAGCCGCCGTTGACGCGTTTGCTGGCGGCACAGGCGGCGCAACTCAAAGGCGACACGGCGGCGGCGCGCGATTATTTCACCGCCATGTTGGCCGAACCCGAGACCGAGTTTCTCGGCCTGCGCGGCCTGATCGTTCAGGCGTTGGCGCGCGGCGAGGACGGCGTCGCGCTCAAGCTGGCCGAGCGCGCCCGCGTCCTGCGGCCACGCGCCGGATGGGTGCAACGCGCGCTGGTCGAGCTCGAAGCGCGGGCCGGACGCTGGGAGGCAACCGAAGCACGGTTGGTCGAGGCGCTGCGGCGCGGCGCCATCGCGCCCGGCGACGGCCGGCATCATCGCGCCGCGATCCTCTACGAGCGCGGACAGGCAGCGCAGGCGGCCGGCCGCAGCGGCGAGGCGCTGAAGCTGGCGGGTCAGGCGCATCACGCCGATCCCGGCTTTACGCCGGCGACTGTGTGGTATGCGAACCTGCTGGCCGCCGGCGGCAGCGCGCGGCGTGCCCGCAAGGCAATCGAAACCGGCTGGCAAACGGCGCCGCATCCGATGCTGACCGCGGCTTATGGCGCGCTCTATGCCGACGAGACGCCGCTGGCGCGCATCAAGCGCTTCGAACGGCTGCACGGGTTGAAGCCCGATCATGTCGAAGGACGCGTCGCGCTCGCCGAGGCGGCGATCAAGGCGCGTCTTTGGGGCGAAGCGCGCCGTCATCTGACCGAGGCGGGCATCGACCGGGCCGACGCGCCGCCACGCCTCTACCGGCTGATGGCGTCGCTCGAGGAAGCCGAGCATGCCGACGGCAGCCAGGCGCGGCCGTGGCTCGAACGCGCGACACGGGCCGCGTCGCCCGATCCGGCTTATGCGTGCAACGCCTGCGGCTTCGAGACCGCGACTTGGACGCCGCTGTGTCCTCGCTGCCGCAGCTTCGACCAATTGGTCTGGCGGCTGCGGCCGGGCGACGGCGACATCGCGGCGACCGCGCTGCCGCCGCTTTTGGCCGGAGCGCCGATTGACGCCCCGCGCCGCACGGTTGTAGGTTCGGCCGCCTTGCCGCCCATGGATGCCGACGTAGCTCAGCGGTAGAGCAACTGATTCGTAATCAGTAGGTCCGCGGTTCGAACCCGCGCGTCGGCACCAGATTTCCGATCGCTACGGACTCACTTCCCGACTTTATATATATGTGTGTCGGCCCTGGTCGGTTCGGCCGTGCAGCAGCGGAAAGCCAACGCCGACCCTGTGCGTTGACCACGCCATGAACAATCGCGGCCGGCGGTTCCGCCAACGTATGCAAGAATGGCGCGACGGCGCGTAAGATCGTGCGACAGGACGGCGGCGCGATGGAGCGGGCGGATTTCATCATCGTCGGCGGCGGCACGGCTGGCGCGGTTTTGGCCGCCCGCCTGTCGGAAGATCCCGCCTGCCGCGTGGTGCTGATCGAGGCGGGCGTCGATATCCCGCCCGGCGCCGTGCCCGCCGACATCAGCGACGTCTTTCCCAGCGCCTATTTCAACCGGGATTATTTCTGGCCCGGGCTCGAAGCCAGCATGGTCGAAGGCACGCCGGCGCGGCCGTTCACGCAAGCGCGCATCATGGGCGGCGGCTCGAGCGTCATGGGCATGTGGGCGCTGCGCGGCTTGCCGAGCGACTACGATGGCTGGGCACAGGCCGGCGCGGCGGGTTGGAGCTGGGCCGACCTATCGCCGTATTTCCCGCGCGTCAACCGCGTGGATGGCAACGGCATCGACAACGCGACGACGACGCCCGGAATTCGGAGTCTCGCCCGGGACGAATGGCCCGGATTTGCGCGCGCGATGGAGCACGCGGCGGCGGCGCGCGGCCTGCC
>JAGWIH010000101.1 GCA_028866355.1 Alphaproteobacteria bacterium | reverse complement strand
GGGCCTGATGATCGTCTATCTCCATATCGACGAAGTCATCCGCCTCATCCGCAATTACGACGACGCCAAAGAGCGGATGATGAAGCGCTGGCATCTGACCTCGCTTCAGGCCGACGCCATCCTCGACATGCGCTTGCGCGCCTTGCGCAAGGTCGAGGAGATCGCCATCCGCACCGAGTTGAAGGAGCTTTCGGCCGAGGACAAGGAGCTCGCCGGGCTGCTCGCCGACGAGAAGCGCCAGTGGAAGCGCATCGGCGAGGAGTTGACCGAGCTGCGCAAGGAATTCGGCCCGGCGACGCTGCTCGGCAAGCGCCGCACCGAAATCGCCGCCGCGCCCGCCGCCGTCGAGGTGCCGTTGGAGGCGCTGGTCGAGCGCGAACCGGTCACGGTTTTGCTTTCGGCAAAAGGCTGGCTGCGCGCCGCCAAGGGCCACGGTCTCAAGCTCGACACGATCAGCTACAAGGAAGGCGACGAGCCGCGCTTCGCCTTGGAAGCGCTCACCACCGACAAATTGTTGGTGTTCGCCACCAATGGCCGGTTTTACACCTTGGCGATCGACAAGCTGCCGGGCGGCCGCGGCAATGGCGAGCCGGTGCGCATGATGGTCGACCTGCCGAACGAATACGACGTCGCGTCGGTGCTGGTTTACAAGCCGGGCGAGAAGATTCTCGTCGCGGCAAGCGACGGCCGCGGCTTCGTCGCACCCGCCGACGAGGTTCTGGCGCAGACGCGCAACGGCAAGCAGGTGATGCGGCCGGGCAAGGACGCGGCCGCGCGCGTCGCCGTTCCGGTCGCGGGCGATCACGTCGCCGTCATCGGCGAGAACCGCAAGCTGCTGATCTTTCCGCTCGCCGAAGTGCCCGAGCTCAATGCCGGCCGCGGCGTCATCCTGCAGCGCTACCACGATGGCGGTCTCAGCGACGCCAAGACCTTCAAGCGTGCCGAGGGGTTGAGCTGGAAATCGGGCGATCGCGTCCGCACCGAGACCGATCTTCGCGCCTGGCTCGGGGCGCGCGCCGCCGCCGGCCGCATCGCCCGCGGCTTCAATTCCGACAACAAATTCGGTTGAGCCATGGCCGCGCAGGAACCCGATTTCACGCTCGACGCCAAAGGCCTCAAATGCCCGCTGCCGGTGCTGAAGGCGCGCAAGGCGATGAAGGAATTGAAAGCCGGCGGCGTGCTGCGCGTCCTCGCCACCGATCCCGGCGCGGTGAAGGATTTCGAGCATTTCTGCAAGACCACCGGCGCGCATCTGCTCGATTGTCAGGAGCAGGCCGGCGGCGTGCTGGTGTTCACGCTGCGGAAGCCGTAACGCGGCGCGCGTCTGCGCCGCGGTAGGATGCGGCCTCCTCCTCATCATTGGGGCCATTTCGCGCCCCGAGGCGATCGGCGGCAGCCGCAGCCTTATCCGCCGCGCCGCCAAACTTTTGCCATGATTTCGACGCGTGGTGGCCCTTGCTATCGCGTAATCTGCGCGCATGTTAAGCGTCATGGCGGCCTATAACGTGAGCGCCGCCGGCGACGGATAGGGGAATAGGTCATGTTTCGAGGGTTGTCCGGGCATCAACGCGTTGCACCGCTGGCCGAGCGGCGCCTCGCCACGCAGCTGCGCGAAGCGCTGGCGACGTTGCCGGCGCCCTGGATTGTGCTCGCGAATCGCCGCGCCTCCGGCGCCGATGGTCCGCCTTGGGTCCGCTTTGTCGCGCTGCACCCCGCCAAGGGCATCGCTCTCGTCGATACCACCGCCGCCGAAGCCGCTCTGGCGCCGCTGGAGGATTTCCTCGCGCGCACCGGCTTTCCGGCGTTGCAGCCCGGCGCGCTGCCGATCGTGCCGGTGGCGATTGGTCCGAGCGAAATCGGCGCGGTCGCCGAAATCATCGACAGCGCGTTTCCGCAGGGGCAGCCGGCAATCGGCAATCCGAATTGGTGCGACGCGGTTGTCGAGCTGCTGCTCGCGGCGCCGGATTTGATGCTGTCGCCATTGCGCCGTGGCGCGCAACGGCCTGCGGCCGAGTCAAGCCAAGCCGAGCCGTCGTTCCGCCCGGCGCCGCAAACCGCCCGCGCCGAGCCGTCGCGGCCGCCGCAACCGCCGCGTGTCGAGCCGGCACAGCCGGCCGCTGCTGCGCCGTCGCGAGCGCCGATGGCGGAAGCGGAATCCGAGTCCGAGTCGATCCGCTTGGTGCCGCGGCGGGTCGCGCGCCGCGCAGAGCCTCGGCCGCAACCGCAACCTCAGGCTCAGCCCGAGCCGCCGCGCGTTGCGGCCCAACCGCCGCGCGCACCGGACGTGCCGCAATTCTTGCTGCAAGGCGATGAGCCGCACGATGATGAGCCGCGGATCAATCTGGCGCTCGAGGCGGGCGACCGGATCGGTTCTTTGCGCCAATCCCGGGCGTCACGCGGCCGGCGCGATTTGAGCGACCGCCGCGATCCGACATTCGGCGCCGGGGCCGGCTTTGGCATCGGCCGCGACGATGCGTCATGGCGCCAGTCACGCACGTTCCGGCGCCGCTCGGCGGTTATTCCGATCGCCGCGGGCTTGCTGCTGGTTGCGGCGGGCGCGGTCGCCCTGCGGTATCACCAAATCAATTCGTCACAGTCGGCGAATACCGTCGCGCAATCGGCGCCGCCGGCGCCAACCGCGTCGCTGACGCCGCCGGCGATGCCGTCGCCGCTGCCGACGGTCTCACCGCCGGCGCCGGTGGCGACACCGGCGGCGACCGCACCGACGCTGCCGCCTCGGCCCACGCCGCCGATGCATGCTGCGGCCACGCCGCCGCATCCGACGCCCATGCCGCCGGTGAAAACCGGCGCGGACCTGCCGCGCGACATGCTGCAGCCGCAGATCGTGTCGGCGCCGCCGGCACCGCTGCCGTTACCCGCCGCCAAGCTGCATCAGCCGCAACCGGTGCGCACCGCGACGGCCAAACCGCAATCGACCGAGCCGGCTCCGGCCGATACCAGCCTGCCGGCGGCGATCGAGGCCGTGCTGCATCCGGGCGCGACGCCGCCCGCCGCGTCGGCGCCGACGGCCTCCACGCCGCAACTGGCGACGCCATCGGCGACGGCGGCAACCGCGGTCGCGCCCGCGGGCGGCGAGGTCACCGTCAACGGAGTCAGCTACGTCAACGGCGAGCAGCCGCATGCGCTCGGCGCACTCGACACGCCATCGCCTTCCACGTCGTCCGCGACACCGTCACCCGCCGCGGTCGCATCGAACGCGCCGCCGCCGGTCGCCGCGGTTCCGCCGGGTGAAGTGGTGATCTCGCGCGCGCCGAACGGAACGCCGATCGCGCCGCCAAATGCGTCGGGGCCGTTGGCGCCGCCAACGTCGAACGTCATCTCGACGGCGCCGGGATATAACGCGGCGGCGAACCAACCGTCGTCGGGCGGGATCGTCGCAACGCCGGTGCCGGCACCCTCGTCGGGCTCGGACAACGGCAATGGCGCGGCCGCGAGCGGCCCGCCCACGGCGCTGCAAGCCGCGCCGGCTAACCCGAATCCTTAAACGGTTAAGCGATCGCGGCGGCGCTCAGTGGTGGTGCCAATCGCCACCGCCGCCGTGCCAGTCGTCGTGATCGTGGCCGCCGAAGGCGAAGCCAAAACCGATGAACGGTCCCGGATAGACCACCGGCGGCGGGGGCGGCGCCGCGTAGTAATAGGCTGGCGGCGGCGGCGGTGCCGCGGCGACGCAGCCATAGCCCTGGGCGAAGTAATAGCCCGGCGGGCACGAGTAGTAGTACTGCGCCATCGCCGGCGCGGCGCCGAGCGTCAGGCCAAGCGCCGCCACGGCAGCGGCCGCTGAGCGACGGAAAGACCAGGATTTGTGCACGGCTGACCTCCGTTACGGACTGTTCACAATTACAGCGATAACGGACGATGTCGAGTGCCTGTTCCCGTGTCGCGAAAATGCCATGATTGCGGTGCGGTCTGGCGCCGCGACGCTGGCGGCGCGCTTGCAGTCGGCGACTGCGTTGGGTTCTAATCGCGCATCCAACCCAAGGAGAGCCGAATGATCCGCCTGCCGCGCCTTACCGCCGTTGCACTTGCGCTCGCGCTCGGCAGCTCACTCGCCGCCTGCGCCGCCGTCCAGGGGCAAGAAACCACCGGCCAATATGTCGACGACTCAACGATCACCGCCAAGGTCAAGACGCAGCTCGTTCAGGCGCAATCGCTCAAGGCGTTCAACATCGGCGTCGAAACCATGCAGGGCACGGTGCAGCTCAGCGGCTTCGTCAACACGCGGGCGCAGAAGGACCAGGCCGGTACCATCGCCCAGGGCGTCAAGGGCGTCACCAGCGTCCAGAACAATATCCTGGTGAAGCAGTAGCCCGACGCCGACCGCCTAGGTGGGTTCGGCCGTGGCTTCGGCGTACCGACGTTCGATCTGCTCAGCCAATTGCGCCAATGCCAGCGCGTGCCGCGCCAAAAGTTGCTTGAACCTTGGGTCGGTTTCGCGCATCGCCCGTTCCAAATACACGCGTGACTGATCGCGTAACGTCTCACATTCCGTCATGCGCCCTCCTGCGTGGATGGGCGGGAACGGGCGCCCTTTCGGCGCGGTCTCTTTTGCTCGGCGTCGTCCCGTGGCGACAGCCGATATCCTTAAAGTTATCCCTAAATTATCCACAATCTTATCCCGAGTCGAGTCGAAGGTCATGGCATGCCACTGCATGCTGGCCGATGGCCGCATAAATTTCGATGAGCAGTGAGGGAGAGCGAGCATGCGTTTGCAGGACAAGATCGCCGTCGTCACCGGCGCGGCCAGCGGCATCGGCAAGGAGATCGCCGCCGCCTATGTGCGTGAAGGCGCGCGCGTCGCCATCGCCGATCTCGATTTGAAGGGCGCCCAGGCCACGGCCAAGGAACTCGACAATTCCGGCGTGCGCGCCATCGGCATCGCCATGGATGTGACCCAGGAGGATCAGGTCGATTCCGGCATGGCGCAGGTGGTCAAGCAATTCGGCGGCCTCGACATTTTGGTCAGCAACGCCGGCATCCAGATCGTCGCGCCGCTCGATCAGTTCGAATTCGCCAAATGGAAGAAGCTGCTCGCCATCCATCTGGACGGCGCCTTCCTGACGACGCGCGCCGCGCTGCGCCAGATGTACAAGCAAGGCCGCGGCGGCAGCATCATCTACATGGGCTCGGTCCATTCCAAGGAGGCGTCGGTGTTGAAGGCGCCGTATGTCGCCGCCAAGCACGGCCTCATCGGTCTCGCCAAGGTGGTGGCCAAGGAAGGCGGCAAGCACGGCGTTCGCGCCAACGTCATTTGTCCCGGCTTCGTGCGCACGCCCCTGGTGGAAAAACAAATCCCCGAACAGGCCAAGGAACTCGGCATCTCGGAAGAGCAGGTGATCAAAACCGTGATGCTCAAGGACACGGTCGACGGCGAATTCACCACGGTCGAGGACGTCGCGGCGGCGGCGGTGTTCTTCGCCGGCTTTGAATCGAACGCCTTGACCGGCCAGTCGCTGGTGGTCAGCCACGGCTGGTTCATGCAGTAGGCCGCCGCTACCTCTCCCTCTCCGCCCCATGGGGGCGGAGAGGGCTGGGGCGAGGCGCGGCTACGGCGTGCGCCGCGCCGGCGGCACCCACCGCCACAGCGCCAGCGCATAAATCAGCACCGCGACGTACAGCGCGGCGAAAAACCCGATCGGCAGGTTCCAGAAGATGACGCTGTCGACCCAGCGCGCGATCAGCGGTTCGCGCGACGCGGCTTCGCCGGCGCCTTGTTCGAGCGCCGCTTGCCACAACGTCAGGAAACAGGCGCGGCCAAACAGCGCCTGAAGGGCGACGACGAACAACAACGCCAGATGCACCGCGCGCCACCAAAAGCCGCGCACGAATGTCCAGCCGCGCCACGCGCCCACCGGCACCACGATCAGGCCGAAGATGTTGAACGCGATGACCGCGACGTGCACCGCCAGCACGGCCAGGGCGAGCGCGGTGAGCAGGGTCGGGCCCGTTTTACGCGGCTCCGCCGGTCATCACGCCGGCTTTTTAAGCCACTGCCTGAGCTCGATGGCATTGCCGTCGGGATCGGCGATTTCGGCGCGGATATAGCCCGGCGTGGTGCGCGGTCCCCAGCTCGGCGCGACGCCTTTTTTCGCCAGTTCGCGCAGCGTCGCCTCCATGTCGTCGACTTCCCACGCCATGGCGTTATAGCCGGCCCGGCCGCGCTGGTGGTTGCGCGGCATCGGCGGCTCGGCGCGTAACAGCTCGATCGCCGAATCGTTGAGCCGCAGATAAACCACTTCCTTGATCGGCGCCGCGTCGACCGCGATGCGGTGATCCAGCGCGAACCCCAGCGTACCGGTATAGAACGCCAGGCTGCGCTCGAAATCCTGCGGCACGATCTCGACATGGTCGATGCGTTTCAACATGGAGTTCGCCTTTCGCGCGCGGCGTTTCTCGTTCGCCGATTCTATGGCCGCGCCTTGGCGCGGCAAGAGCGCGTTTCTTCTTGACCGCACCGGTTCGATATGCTATGAAATCCAGACACTTAGAGATGCGCCCGCCGGCACCCGCCGCGCGGGCGTTTTCGTTTGTGCGCCCGGCGCGAGGCTCCATGCACCTGCGCATCCAGCAATTCGTCCGCGAATTTCTGATCGATCTGAACGCGGCGGCGGCTGCGCGCCGTTGCGGCTATCCGGCTTCTGTCGCGGCCGCGCGCGGCTCCAAGCTGATGGCGCGCACGGACGTCCAGGCGGCCGTGCGCCAGGCGATGGCCGAACGCGCCGCGCGCACCGGCATCACTGCCGACCGCGTCCTTCGGGAATATGCCTGCATCGCCTTCGCCGACGCGCGCGACTATTACGATTGGGGGCCGTGGGGCGTGAGGCTCCGGCCGGCGCGGTCGCTCCGCGCCGATGCCGCCGCGGCGGTGCGGATCGTCCGGCGCGGCCGGAACAAGGGCGCGCCGCTGGGCTACGTGCGCCTGCACGACAAGCACCGCGCGCTCAAGATGCTGGCGCGCCATCTTGGCCTGTGGACCGACCGGCGCCAGACCTATCGCCTGGGGCCGGAGGCACGGACGGACGACGCGGCGGCCTTCGCCCGCGCCGGCCGCGAGGCGCGCGCGATCCTGCGCGACTTCGTCGAAGCGAAAGACGAGGAGCTGATGCAGCTCGCGCGCGAGATCCAAGAGGCGTGGCGGGAAGTTTTCAAAAAACAACCCTCGCCCCCGGAGGGGGAGAGGGAAGGGTGAGGGGGCGTTACACGATCTCCGCGTAAGAAGGCGCCTGCCGGCTATGATTGACCCACGACGTCAGCGCCAGCCGGACCTTGCCGTCGATCTGCGTCCACAGCTGCAACGTCGCGGCCGTTTCGCGCCAGGCGGTATAGGGCAGGTCAGGCCAAACGGCGGCGGGCATTAAGGTGATGCTCGCAAGGTCCCGAATTTGGGACCGATCATGTTTCCTGTAGTCGAGACATGATTTTCGCTAATTCGATCGGCACTAGCCGCACCCGCCGGAAACTCCTTTCCAGCTTTGGCGGTGTGATCACCGTTTGGCCGAAGACTCTCTGGTAGATCGGCAAGAGATCGTGCCCTCGCTTCGTCAGCATCCATCTCCGGTACTTGAGTTCGATGCCGCTCGTAAACGTGACAGCAACTAATGCCTTTTCGTCACTGGTCATCGCCCCCAATGCCGGTTCGACTTGTTGAGCTACATAATCAACAACGCTCTGCAGAGCAGAAGCCGGCAAGGTTCGCAGAAGATGCTCGTCCCCAGGTGTTACGGCTATATTTGGAAGGGATGGTG
>JAGWIH010000100.1 GCA_028866355.1 Alphaproteobacteria bacterium | reverse complement strand
GCTGGGCCGCGACATGGAAGACGACGCCTTTCTTGTCGGCCAAGAAGCCGATGGTTTCGCCGACGACGCCGAGGAGCGCCGGCAGCGCGATCGGCTCGTTGCCGTCGAGCTCGGCCTTGCCCGCCTCGATCTTGGACAGATCGAGGATGTCGTTGATGATGGCGAGCAGGTGCTGCCCGCTGTCGTAGATATATTGCGAATATTCGCGATAGGTCTGGACCGTGTGCGGACCTAGGGTTTCTTTCATCATCAGGTCGGCGAAGCCGATGATGGCGTTGAGCGGCGTACGCAGCTCGTGGCTCATGTTGGCGAGGAATTCGGATTTCGCCCGGTTCGCCGATTGCGCCTTGTCGCGCGCCTGGGCGAGGTCCACCGCGCGGCGTTGCACGCTTTCGGCGTCGCGCTCGCGTTCGATGGCGCGGCCGAGCTGCAAGCCGATCTGCGACATAAGATGCAGCAATGTCTCGTCAGGCTCGCGCACCATATTGGCGAAGAACTCCAGCACGGCGACGACCCGATCGCCCGAAAGGACCGGGAAGGCGGCGGCGGCCCGCAGTCCGCATTGGCGCGCCGCCCATTCGCGCGGGAAGTTGTCGTCGTTGCCGACGTCGATGATCCACGCTGCCTTGCCCGAGGCAAGGACGCGACCCGGCAGGCCCACGCCCTCGGCAAACTCGCCAGCTTCGGTGGCGAGGCGGAACGTCGCGAGTGTGGCGGCGTCGGCGCCGTGCCAGACGCCGAGCGAGCGCAGCCGCGGTTCTTGCGTCGTGAACTCGACGCCATAGACGTGACCGACCTGCCACCCGGTGAAGCTGCAAACTTCAGTCATGGCCAGGCGCAGCGCGCTGTTGGCGGTCGCGGCCTGGTTGGAAGCGGTGGCGATCTTTTCGAGCAGCTCGAGCTGCTGCTTGCGCTCGTAAAGCTCGCGCAGCCCGTTTTCGCTCAGCGTCTCGGCTTCGTACCGTGCCTTCCGTTCGCGCTCGAGACGGCGGCGCAGCCGGGCCGTTTCGTCGGCGTTATCGGGCAAGGGGAACGACATCGGCGGTTGCCATTGCGTGAACGCGGATGCTGAGCAGGCACTCCGGATCGCCCTTGGAGCGGCAGCGCAGATGCTCGACCGCGGCCGTCTCGCTGAAATAGTTCGCCGCCCCTTCGATGAATCCTTCGGCGAGGGCGCAAAACGGGCGCGGCGATTCGTATCCGAGCAGCAGCGCGCCATCCGTCGTTTCTTCGAAACGGAAGACCGGGCAATTGGCGCCGGGATGGATCTTGCGCACCTCGGGATGGATGATGCTGTTGACGCTGTAAATGAACGGCAGCGTGGTCTTGTGTCCGGTGAAGAAAACCGGATAACGCTTGGCCAGCAGCGGCATCGCCTCGCGTCCGAACCAGCGCACGCACTCGCGGGGCGGGATGCCAAACGCGATGGAGATCGTTTGCACCAGCCGTCCGAGATCGTCGTCGGGATAAGTGCCAAGCGAGGTATAGGCGCCGTCGAGGCCGGTCTCGTCGAGGAACTTGTCCCACGTCGCTTCGCCGTGATGACGGCTGACGACGTCCTCGAGGAGATTGAAAATGATGCCCTTCATCGCACACGTTATTTTTGGTCCCGGCGCCATGCGGCGGCCGGGTTTCAGCGCATACTATTTCTGGAGCAACGAGGTTAACCAACCC
This sequence comes from Alphaproteobacteria bacterium, assembly GCA_028866355.1. Lineage (GTDB taxonomy): Bacteria > Pseudomonadota > Alphaproteobacteria > ATCC43930 > CGMCC-115725 > REEB95. The sequence continues at coordinate 6,098 of JAGWIH010000100.1, read as the reverse complement.
TGAAGATCGGCCCGCGCCGGCCGGTCCGATCGCCGGTTCGCTGACGAACGGATACGTCGACCGGTCGCGGCTCGATTACGCCGACGCGCCTTCGGAACGTTTGGCCCCCGATTGCGGCAACACGAACAGGCACGCGACGATGAAGACGATGATAATCGCCGAGGCGAGCAAGCGGCTGAGCCCCAATCCGCCTTGGTCGTGCGGTTGGTCGAGGAAATCGCCCAGCGTTGCGCCGAGCGGCCGCGCCAAGATGACCGCCGCCCAGAACAGCGATACGCGGGAGATGCTGGTGCGGAAGTAGAGCGCTGCCACGACAATGAGTCCGGCGGCGAAAATCAGCGCACCCGTCGCCGATCCGAGATCGAATCCGTCCGAAACCCAATCACCGAGTGCCGTGCCGAGCGTTTGCGAGAAGGTGATTGCGATCCAAAAGAAAATCTCCGGCTTGGGCGCGGCCACCGCGCTCGGCGCGACGGTGCCTTGTGCGCGGTACCAAATGGCGAGCGTGACCAGGACGCACGCGAACAGCAGTGCCGAGCCGCCGGCATAGCCGATGCCGAGCGAGCGGTCGGCGAAATCGGCCATGGTCGTGCCGAACATGGTGGAAGCGACGACGGTCGCCCAATAAAGCGGCGGATGGAGCTTGCCGGCGCGGATTTGCAGCACCGCCAGCACGACGAAGACCGCCAGGAAGAATGCGGTTCCGCCCAGATAACCCCAATTGAGCGTATCGCTGACTAAGTCGCCGCCGGTCTCGCCCAGCGTCGTTGCCGCGACATAGATGATCCAAAACCAGATGGCGACAGAAGGGACTTTGCTATTCGTCGGCGTCGTCATTGCGGCCCCCACAACGATTGCGTTCAAAAGCCAGAACGCGCGACCACCGGCCGACGATTGAACACCCCTATCGCTCGGCGTCGTGCGCGAATTTGACGCCCGCGGTTTCCATGATCTGCTGGACGTTGCGGAAACCGTCGGGCGCAACCTGCACCTCGCCTCGGAAGGGATAATCGAAAGCGACGATCAGGACAATCACCAACGCGAGCGAAGCGGCGACGGCGCCGGTCATCGCCATGTGCATCGCCAGACTCTCCATGCCGAAGAGATAGGTCAGGCCAATGATGATCGCCGCGCCGAGGACAACCACCCACCAGACCGCCGGGTCGATATGGTCTTGCGCCGCGAGGATGCGGTCCTGTCGCGCGTCATAAAGCGAATTGAGCCGCCGCAGCATTTCGGACACCATCGCCACTTGCACCGGATTGACGGTTTGGGCATTGCCGAGCGCACGGTGGATTTTGGCAAGCGGCACCCAGCCGTCGTTGCCGACCGGCGCACCGACGGCCATCGCCGGCCAATCCTTGGTGAGCACGACGTCGACGTATTCCGCGAGGTCGCCGATCACTTCCGTCTTGATCGGCTCGGGCATTGCCGTCGCATCGCGGTAGAGATCGCCGGTCAGCGATGCTTCGACCGCCGCCGTGTCGCCCGCCTTGCCGAAGGATTCCCACGCTTCGACGGCGATGAAGGCCAGCAGCACCGCAAAGACGACGCCGATCAGCGCCGAATTGAAGCCGGTGAACTCGTTGTGCTTGCGGCGGAGTTCGACCTTAAGGAAGCGGGTCGTGATGGCTAGGCCGATGAGCGACAGTCCGACGACCAGCACGACGATGACGGAAGCCATCTCCCAGGTCGGTACACCGTAAATCCAGTTGACGATCATGTATCCCCTGTACCGAACGTCCGCGTGCCAACATAATGACACGATTGGCGCTGATCGTCTTACGGCGGCGAGAGTTAACAAATTATAGAGGATCGCCTTAAGTATGCCGATCATGCGCCGGATTCCGGGCCGCCGCATCTCCATGCCGCATCGACTCTGTCTGCTGATTGTCGTCTTGTTCGCGGTCGGCGCGATTCCGGCGCATGCAGCTGACAAACTGTGGACTGCCGAGGCGCAAAGCATGCCAAGGCAAATCGTCGGCTACGCGACGGTTGAGCCGCATGCTGTCCTCCGGCTGCGCGCCGGCTTTGCCGGAACGATCACCAATCTGACAGCGCAGCCCGGTGACACGGTCGCGGCGAATGCGGTTCTCGGCCAACTCTCCGGACCGTCGATCGACACGCTTTTGGCCGCGCGCCGCGCGGCCGCGGCCAGGGCCGACGCCGCCCTCAAGGTTGCGCAGCAAGAGCAGGCCATTCAGCAGCAGAAATTCGCCGCGCGGCTTACGACGCGCAGTGCTGTCGATCGCGCCGCCGCGGCGTTAAGCAACGCGCAGGCCGAACGTGACAGCGCGCACGCGGCCCTATCGGCGGCCGAAGACATGGCGAGCATCCGTGCGCCGCAGGTCGGGCGCGTTCTCGCCGTCGACGTCTACGCCGGCCAGCGCGTCGGCGCGGACGAGACCGTGTTGACGCTGCTGCCCGCGAACGGTCTGTGGCTGCGCGCGACCGTTTACGGCGCGGATGCCGCCGCCGTCATCACCGGTACGCTAGGCCAATTCGCTCCTGTCAGCGGTGAGGCGGCAATACCGGTGAAGGTGCGCGCGGTCGTGGGGGCAGTGCAATCCGACGGCGGGCAAATCGTGAATCTGGAGCCGATCGCGGCATCGCCCGGTTGGGCGGACGGCGAAGCCGGCACGGTGACGATTGACGCCGGTACAGTGAGCGGTGTCGTCGTGCCGAACCGCGCGCTCATTCTCGATCAAGCGAAGTGGTTCGTGCTGGTGCATACCGCCAAGGGCGATGTGCCGCAGGCGGTCACGCCTGGTCCGAGCCGCGATGGGCTGACGTTGATCACGCAAGGTCTCGTGCCGGGCAGCACCGTCGTGGTTGGAAACGCGTACCTCGAATTCCACCGCAGCATCAGCGAACATTATCAGCCACCTGACTGATGCCCGAGTTCCGGTTCGACAGCCTCAAGCGCCTTTTTCTTCGTCCGCTGCTATGGATCCTGATCTACGGCGGACTTGCGGCCTATGCCGCATACGCCTTCGTCAATATTCCGGTCGAGGTTTTGCCGCGGTTCGACTTCCCCGAGATCAGCGTCGTGACGCACATCTCGGGCGCGACGGCACGGCAACTCGAGACATTGGTCGTACGGCCGCTCGAAGGTCAGCTGCTGTCGGTGGCCGATGTCGTGGGCATCCGCTCGACCATGGGCAACGGCGTGGTGGAGAATGACGTGCGCTTCCGCTCAGGCACGGTTCCGTCGCAGGACCTTCAGGCGGTCAACAGCGCGATCGATCGCGCGCGCGCCGGCCTGCCGCCCGGTATCGAGCCCTATGCCGAGATCATGGGCAATGCGATCAACGAGGTCGCCGACTATACGGTCGAGATTCCCCCTGATGTCGCGCCCGCCGACGTGCAACGCGCCATCGCGGCACGCATCGTGCCGCAGCTCCGCGCGCTGCCTGGCGTGCAGCGTGTCACGGTCTACGGCACTGGCGATGAAGCGTTGCTGATTTCGCCCAATCTTGCCGCCATGGCGCATTACGGCGTCGGCGTCGGCGCCATCGCCGATGCCGTGAAGCAGCATGTCGTGTTGGGCTCGGCCGGCTACATATCGCTCGGCCATCAAGACGTGCTGACCGAAACGCGCGGCGCGCCGACCCGCCCCGAGGACTTGGCCCGTATCGCCGTGCCGGGCGCCCACGGACCCATTCCGCTCGCAGCCTTGGCGCAGGTTTCGCGCGGGCCGGAGCCGACACATAGCGCGGTGTTGCTGGACGGCAACCCGAGCGTCGCGGTTGCCATCTTCAAGCAGCCCGGCGCCTCGACCGTGCCAGTTACGCGCGCGGTGCAGCGGACGCTTGACGCGACGCTGGCACAACTGCCGAAGGGCGTGCGTTGGGTCAAAATGTACGACCAGGGCCATCTTGTCGGCGTGATCGGCGCCGATCTCGGGCGCAATCTATTGATTGGCGCCGTGTTGGCCATCGCGGTGCTCTTCTGGATTCTGGGCACCGGCCGCGGCATCTGGACGCTCGCATTCAGCATTCCGCTGTCGCTCGTGCTCGGCGTCGCGTGGCTTTATGCCGTCGGCCAGAGCCTCGATCTGATGACGCTCGGCGCGCTGACCGTCGCCATCGGCATCCTGGCCGATGACGCGATCATCGTCCTCGAAAGCATCTATCACCGTTGGGAACAAGGCGACGACCGCTGGACCGGCATTTGGAACGGCGTCGCCAGCATCGCCGGCCCGGATATCACCGGCACGCTCACGATCGTGGCGGTGTTCGTGCCGCTACTTTTCGTCGGCGGCCTCGCCAGCTTGTTCTTCGTGCCGTTCGCGCTCGCCATGTCCTTCGCGCTGTTGATGTCGCTTTTTGTCTCGCTCACCTTCATTCCATTCGGACTTGGCTTCATCAGGGCGCAGCCAGCGCACGGCCAGAGCACGGGCGGCCGCGCGGTCGAACGCCTGCGCCAGCGGAATGCGCGGCTGCTCGATTTGACGATGCGTTTTCCGTGGCGAAGCACCGCGGTATGCGCGGTCATTTTGCTCATTGGCGTTGGAGGCCTTGCGTTGGTCTCGGTCAATTTCCTGCCGCTGCCCAACGAAGGTGTGCTGCTCGAGTCCTTCACGCTGCCGCCTGGCAGCGCGCTGACCGATACCGCGGCCGCAGTTGTCGGCGTGACGGAGCGATTGAGAAAGGATCCGGCCGTCGCGCATGTCTTCGCGCGCATCGGTTCGCCGGAAAGCAGCGCCTATACCGAGCCCGCTTATGCTGGCGAAATTCAGATCGGGCTCAAGCCGGGCGTCAACGTTAACAGCCTCGATGCGATCGGCACGCGTCTGCTGCGCGAAAGCCGCGCGACCGGCGTTCAGTTTGCGCTCGATACGCCGACGATCGAGCGTGTCGGCGAGAGCCTGTCCGGCTTGCCGCAGCCTTTCGTCATCCATGTTTTTGGCGCCGACATCGCCACCCTGCGCACGCTGTCCGAGCAGGTTGTCGCGCGCTTGCGGAAAGTTCCGGCGCTCACCGACATCTTCAACAACGACGCTTACCCGGTAACCGAGCTCCAGCTCGAACCCAAAACCGATGCGCTCGCCGTCTACGGACTGACACCGATGGCGCTGTACGACCAGTTGCGGCCGCTGCTCGATGGCGAGGTCGTCGCCACGGTGCCCGAGGGCAATTATCCGCTCGACTTTTATGTGCGGCTTGCCGAGGCGTCGGATCAGTCGCTTGCCGCGCTGCGCCAATTGCCGATCCGCACCGCGGGCTGGACGCCGCTAGGTCAACTGGCCAATCTCGCCCTCGTTACGACACCCGACCAGTTACGCCACATCGACGGTGCCCGCGCGCTCGACATCCTGGCGACGCCGGTCGGCACGCCGAGTAGCGCCATCGCTGCCACAAAGCGCGCGCTTGCCGGTCTGAAAATTCCCGCCGGCTATCAGATTGCCTTTGGCGGCCTATATCCCGAGCTCGAGACGGCGGCGGTGCGGCTAGCGGTCGCCGCGCTCGTCGCTTTCGCGCTGATGGCCGGGATTTTGGCGTTGCAATTCGAAGGCTGGCTCGTGCCCGGCGTGCTGCTGGTACAAATTCCGCTCGCCTTCGCCGGCGGTGCGCTCGCGCTCGACGTCAGTGGCGCCGGTCTAAACGCTTCCGGCCTCATCGCCTTCGTTACGCTCATCGGCCTTAGCCTGCGGCATGGCATCGTGCTGTTGCATTACGCGCGTCGCAGCGAAGCCGAAGGTATGGAACCCGAAGCCGCCGTGCGCGAGGCGGTGCATGTGCGGTTCCGGCCGATCCTGCTAACGACGTTGACCGCCGTGCTCGGGATGCTGCCGACGGCGCTCGGCTGGGGGCAAGGAGCCGCGCCCGAGCAAGGACTGGCGATCGTTATCCTCGGCGGCATGTTATGGAGCTCGTTGCTCAGCACGAATCTGCTGCCGGCGCTCTACTTACATGGTCGCCGCAGGCAGATGCGGGTCGCTCGGCGCTAGGACGGGCAAGCTGGTGCTGCCGCTGAGGATTGAACTCAGGACCTCTCCCTTACCAAGGGAGTGCTCTACCACTGAGCTACGGCAGCATCCGGGGGCGCGCCGGACATACACGAGCCGCGACCGGCTTGGCAAGGCGTCTTGCCCG
>JAGWIH010000099.1 GCA_028866355.1 Alphaproteobacteria bacterium | reverse complement strand
GCCGGACTCTATTGGGGCCTGTTGCGGATTCCGATGCGCCATCTGTTCACCGTGACGAGCTGGCTGATCCTGCTGCTCGCCGCCGGCATGGCGTCGCAAGGCGCGGCGTTTCTCAATCAGGTCGGCTTGCTGCCGTCGGCGGGCGGCGTATTGTGGGACAGTTCGTTCCTGTTGAGCGATGACGGCCTGCTCGGCAGGACGCTCCATGCGCTGGTCGGCTATGTCTCGCATCCGCTCGGCATCCAGCTCGTGTTCTATATCGGCACGATCGTCGTCATCGGCGCGTTGATGCGGCATTGCGGACGCGAACCCGAGCGGCTGGCGCTCCTCAAGCCGGCCGAGTAGCGTCGCCGCTTTGACGATTGAAGCGGCGGGTGAAACCCAATAGGTCTTAGGGCTTCCGCCGCATCCGGAGCCCCGCGTGACCTCCCGCCGCGCCGCGCAAATCCTCGTCGATCAACTCAAGATCCACGGCGTCGACACGGCCTTCGGCGTGCCGGGCGAAAGCTATCTCGCGCTGCTCGATGCGCTGCACGACGCGAATTCAATCCGGCTGACTGTCTGCCGCCAGGAAGGCGGCGCGGCGATGATGGCCGAGGCCTATGGCAAGCTGACCGGCCGGCCCGGCATTTGCCTGGTCACGCGCGGCCCCGGCACGACCAACGCGACCGCCGGGATTCATGTCGCGATGCAGGATTCGACGCCGATGATCGTGCTGATCGGCCAGGTCGCGCGCGATGCACGCGGCCGCGAGGCGCTGCAGGAGATCGACTACAAGCAGTTCCTCGGCGGCATGGTGAAGTATGTCGAGGAGATCGCCGATCCGCGGCGCATTCCTGAATATGTCAGCCGCGCGTTCCACATCGCCACCAGCGGCCGCCCCGGGCCGGTTGCACTCGCCTTGCCCGAAGACATGCTCGACGAGATGGCGGATGTCGCCGACGCCGAACCCTATAGCCGGATCGAAGCGCATCCGTCGCCGCCGCAGCTTGAGACCCTCGCGGCGATCCTTGCCAAAGCGGCGCGGCCGGTGTTGCTGCTCGGCGGCAGCCAATGGGACACCATGGCGGCGAAGCAGATCGAGACCTTCGCCGACGCCTTCGCGCTGCCGGTGTGCACCGGCTTTCGCCGGCAGGACCGGTTCGACAACCGCCATCGCTGTTTCGCCGGCGATCTCGGCATTGCCGCCAATCCGAAGCTTGCGGCGCGGGTGCGTGACGCCGACGTGCTGATCGCGCTCGGCGGACGGCTGGGCGAGGCGACCACTGCCGGTTACAGCCTGGTCGCGGTGCCGCATCCACGCCAGACGCTGGTGCATATCCATCCCGATCCGGACGAACTCGGCCGCGTCTATCGGCCGGCGTTGGCGATCAACGCCAGCCCGCGGACGTTCGCGCCGCTCGCGGCGTCGCTCAAGCCGAAGGACAAACCGCGCTGGGCCAATGAAACCGAGGCTGCGCATCGCGATTATCTGGCTTTTGTCGAGCCGTCGAAGCTACCGGGCGCGGTGCAGCTCGGCGCGATCGTCCGCTGGCTCGACGCCAATCTTCCGGCGGATACGATCTGGTGTAACGGCGCCGGTAATTTCGCCGGCTGGGTCCATCGCCATCATCAGTACCGCGGTTACGGGACGCAGCTCGCGCCGGCCAGCGGCTCGATGGGATACGGTTTTCCCGCTTCGGTCGCGGCGAAGCTCATGCATCCAGATCGCACCGTCATCTGCTTCTGCGGCGATGGCGATTTTCTGATGACCGGCCAGGAACTGGCAACGGCGGTGCGCTATCGGCTGCCGATCGTCACCTTGATTGTGAACAACGGCATGTATGGCACCATCCGGATGCACCAGGAAATGCACTTTCCCGGCCGCACCTATGGCACCGATCTGGTGAATCCGGATTTCGCCGCGCTCGCCAAGGCCTATGGCGCGCATGGTGAAGCTGTCGAGCGTACCGAAGATTTTGCCGCAGCTTTCGCGTGCGCCGCCGCCGCCGGCAAACCGGCGGTGCTCGACCTCAAGGTCGATCCAGAAGCGATCACCACGCGCTCGACCATCGCCGACTTGCGCGCCGCCGCGGAGAAGAAGACGCACTAAACGACGCACGGTTCTGTCCGTCAGGTGTCGCCGGCCTAGCGCCGCGCGTGCCACCAAACATAGGCCCCGATGACGATTGCGGCGACGACAGCAAGCGCAATCGCCAGCGGCGTTGCGTGACGGAATGCTTCGGTCAAGGCGAAGATCTTTTTGCCGAACCAATAGGCGAGCGTGCTCCAGCACCCGACCCAGAGCGCTGCGCCGATGCAGTTGAAAACGAGAAACCGCAACCAGTGCATACCGAGGCTGCCGGCGGCGATGCCGTTGAGCTGCCGTGCGATCACGACGAAACGCGCGAGGACGATCGCCGGCGCACCATAACGTTCGACGAAGCGATCGACCTTGACGAGACGCTCGGGCGTCATGCCGATGCGGCGGCCATGACGGACAAGAAGACCGCGGCCGCCGCTGTGCCCGATCAGGAAACCGAGGTTGTCGCCGAGCACCGCGGCGACCCAGGCAAAGCCCGCGATCATCCAGATGTTGAGTGCGTCCTGTCCAGCAAACGCGGCGGCCGACACCAGCAGTGTTTCACCGGGAACTGGCAAACCGAAATCCTCGAGAAAAATGCCGACGAACACGGCGAGGTAGCCGTAATCGTGAACGTATTGATGGACGAGGTGACCGATGTCGGCGTGCACGAATTTCTGCCGGAAAAGTGAGGTCCGCCTGTTTAGGGCGAACCGGATTGAACGGCAATGTAGGTCGGCTGGGCTGTCGGGCGGCAAATAGCCGCGCCGTTATACATCTATTACAGGTTTCACCATTTTCCCGGTTTGCTGCATATTTCGCGCGGCCCGCAGCCTGCGGAGACCGCAAATTTGTTCGGCACGAGGAGAACAATGAAAAGAACGATCGGGATCTTTTTGCTTGCCGCCTTGGCCACGCTGACCATCGGTGGCACGCCGGCGCGCGCCGCCGAATCGACCACGCTCAGCGTCTTCGCAGCCGGCACGCTCGCGGTGCCGTTCAAACAGGTCGATGCGCTTTTCGAGAAGAAATATCCGGACATCATGGTGCAGCCCCAGTTCGGGGGTAGCGTCAAGATGGCCCGACAGATCACCGACTTGCACCAGGACGCCGACATCCTGGCGGTGGCCGACTATAACGTGATTCCGAAGTACCTCTTTGGCGGCGAGGGCAAGACAGCTTACGCCGACTGGTATGTCGGCTTCGTCCGCAATGCCATTACCTTCGTCTATACCGACAAGAGCAAGTTCGCCAACGCGATCACGTCGAAGAATTGGTATTCGGTGCTGGCGCGCAAGGGCGTCGAAATTGGCCGGTCCAATCCAGACACCGATCCCTCCGGCTACCAGACGGTGCAGATGCTGAGCCTGGCGGAGAAATTCTATTCGTCGCCCGGGCTCGCCGACAAAATCCTCGCCAATGCACCGCTCGCCAATATGCGTGACACCGAGAGCTCGCTGATTTCGGCGTTGCAGCTGGGGCAGATCGATTATCTGGCGATCTATCGCTCCGATGCGTTGCAGCACCATCTCAAGCTGCTCAACCTGCCGGCGAAGATCAATCTGAGCGATCCCACCTATGCGTCGTTCTATGCCCAGGGTGTGGCGCACACCAAGAACGGCGATCTCGCTGGCAAGCCGATCGTCTACGCGATCACGATCGTCGCCAGCAGCACGAAGAAAGCCGCCGCGGAGAAGTTCGTCGCCTTCCTGTTGGGACCGGAAGGACGCAAAGTGATGAGCGACGACGGCTTCGGCACATTCAGCCCCGCTTATGCAGCCAATTCGGAGAAGCTGCCGCCGGCGCTGAAGCCGCTCGTCAAGCCGTGGCCGGCTTCCTGACCGGCGCGATTACTGAATGATTGCTGTGCCGCAGCCGTGGCGCGGCGGCGGAAGCCTCGGCTCGCCGCTCGTCGTACTCGCCGCCTGGTTGTGCGGCGGCGTGTTGCTCGCATTCATTCTGCTGCCCTTGCTCCAGCTGGTCGCCGTCCAGACCGCCGGAACATTGCTGGCGGCCGCGCGCGCGACCGACGTCCAGAGTGCACTGATGCTGAGCGTCACGGCGTCGGTGCTGACGGCGTTGGTCGCCGGCATGTTCGGCGTGCCGTTCGCCTATTTTCTGGCGCGGGCCGATTTCGTCGGTAAGAGCGCGGTCGCGGCGATCGTCGACGTGCCGTTGACCGTGCCGCATACCGTCGCGGGCATTGCGTTGCTGATGGTGTTCGGCCGGCACGGGGTGATCGGCGGTCCGGCCGAGGAATTTCTCGGTTTGCGGTTCTGGGGCACGCTGGCGGGGATCGTCGTCGCCATGCTGTTCGTTTCGCTGCCTTATACTGTCAATGCGGCGCGCATCGCATTCGAAGGCGTCGATCCGCGACTCGAGATGGTGGCGCGCACCTTGGGTTTGGGACCATGGCGCGTGCTCGCACGGATCACGGTGCCGCTCGCCTGGCGTGGCATCGCCACCGGTTTGACGCTGACCTTCGCGCGTTCGATCAGCGAATTCGGTGCCGTCGTCATTCTCGTCTACTATCCGATGACGGCGCCGGTGCAGATCTACGAAATGTTCCTGCGTTACGGCCTCGAAGAGGCATCGGCCGTCGCCCTCTTGCTGCTGGTCATTTCGCTGGCGCTATTCATTTTGTTTCGCCACGTCGCCTACGGCCGCAGGCCGGTCGCCGGCGGCGGACGATGACGGCACTGACGGTTGCCGGCCTTTCGCTCCGGCTCGGCGATTTTGTGCTCGATGACATTTCGTTCGCGTTGCCGGATAACGACGTCATGGTCGTGCTCGGTCCGAACGGCGCCGGCAAGTCAGTTTTGCTGGAGACCATCGCGGGATTCCATCGCTCAGCGCGCGGCCGTATCACGATCGGTAGCCGCGACGTCACGGCGTTGCCGCCGGAGCAGCGGCGGGTCGGTTTTGTCGTGCAGAATTTCGGTCTGTTTCCGCATCTGAGCGTCGCGCACAACGTCGCGCTCGGCGCGCGTGGCCATCGGCGGGGCGGACCGACTGCAGATCGCGTCGATGTCGCGGCGCTTCTGGAGCGTTTCGGCATCGCCCATCTGGCAAACGCCAGCCCGATGGTGCTCAGTCCCGGTGAAAAGCAGCGCGCGGCCTTGGCGCGCGCCGAAGCGAGCCATCCCGACCTTTTCCTGTTGGACGAACCGTTTGCCGCCCTCGATGCGCCGGCGCGTGCCCAATTGCGCCTTGAGCTGGCGCGCTTTCTGCGGGAACGGCGCTTGCCTGCGCTGTTCGTGACGCATGACTATGTCGATGTCGCGGCATTGGGCGACCGGCTGGCGTTGATGCGCGGTGGGCGGATCATTCAGTCCGGCACGGTCGACGAGGTTTTCCATCGTCCCGTCAGCCGTGCTGCCGCCGACATTCTCGGCTTCGAAAATCAGTTGGTCGGACGCGTCGAGAGCGGCGAGGGGCGATCGGCGCGCGTCGTCGTTGCCGGCTGGATACTGCATGCGACCGCTGTCGGTGGCGCACCGGCAGACGGCGAGACCATCGTCGTCATTCGGGCGGAGAACGTGCGGTTGGCAAGCCCGGCCACGCCGCCAAAAGGCGCGGCGGATAATCGACTGACGGCCACGGTCGTGGCGCTCGAGCCGCTTGGCGCGTTGACCAAGGTTATGCTCGATTGCGGCTTTCCCTTGGTCGCGTGCTTGATGAGCCGCGACGTACCGGATATTGGACTGGCGCCCGGCGCTGCGGTTACGGCAACGATCCCCGCGGCCGACGTTCACATGGTTGTGGCCTAGACTCCGACCGTTCCGCGGCTCCATATAACCGGCGGCGATTCATGATCTACCTACTCGGCGGCGTCGGCATCCTGGCCCTTTTTTTCGTGCTAGCGCGACTGTTCGTCGCTGCCGACCCGGCGCAGCTCAGCCGGTTTCTCGTCTGGTTTTTCGGCGCGATTGCCGTGCTCGGCGCGGGCGCCGCCTTGATCTTGCTGCTGTTGAGCGAGCGTTTGGCGCCGACGCTGATCGTCGCCGGAACGTTCGCGCCGCTCGCGATCCAGCTCTGGCGCCGGTGGCGTACCCAGGCGAGGCCCGGACGCGACAGATCCACGCGCACGTCCGATGGCGGCGCGATGACGCGCGACGAAGCCTATGCTGTTCTTGGTCTCGCGCCGGGCGCCAGCGAGGCGGCGATCCACGAAGCTCATCGCCGTCTGATGATGAAGGTGCACCCCGACCAGGGCGGCTCCAATTATCTCGCCGCGAAACTCAATCGTGCCAAGGACGTTCTATTGGGCACGTGAGTCGTATGCCGATTCGCGGCACGTGCCCGTGCAGCGTGCAAGCCCAAATTAGCCACGATCTGCGACTGGATTAGCGCCGGGAAGCAGTATAAAAGCGGCGGACGCGACGGAGGCGAGGCGGGAACATGGTGCAGCGCGTTCGCAAGGCGGTGTTTCCGGTCGGTGGCCTCGGCACCCGATTCCTTCCGGCGACCAAGGCGATGCCGAAGGAGATGCTGCCGGTCGTCGACAAGCCCTTGATCCAATACGCCGTCGAGGAAGCGCGCGCGGCTGGAATCGAGGAGTTCATCTTCGTCACCGGCCGCTCCAAAAGCGCGATCGAGGATCACTTCGATCATTCCTACGAGCTCGAAAGCACCTTGCAGGCGCGCGGCAAGAAAGCCCAGATCGCCGAGGTCAAATCGTGGATGCCGGAGCCGGGCCAGATCGCCTATACGCGCCAGCAACATCCGCTCGGCCTCGGCCATGCCGTGTGGTGCGCGCGCGCCCTGATCGGTGACGAGCCGTTCGCCGTGCTCCTGGCCGACGATTTGATCCTGGCGGATGAGGCCTGCCTCAAGCAAATGGTCGACGCCCAGGCGAAGGTCGGCGGCAATATGGTCGCGGCGATGGAAGTGCCGCGCGAGCACACCAGCCGTTACGGCATTCTCGACGTCCAGAAGGACGACGGCCGCCTGGTCGTGGCGCGCGGCGTCGTCGAAAAGCCCGATCCGGCCAAGGCGCCATCGCGCCTGTGCATTATCGGCCGCTACATTCTCCAGCCCGACGTGTTCGACGCTTTGGGTCGCGTCGGCAAGGGCGCCGGCGGCGAGATCCAGCTCACCGACGCGCTGGCGCAGTTGATTGCCGCCAAGCAGCCGTTTCATGGCTTGCGATTTGCCGGCCGGCGGTTCGATTGCGGCGATAAGGTCGGCTTCCTCGAAGCCAATGTCGCGTTCGCGTTGGCGCGGCCGGAGCTCGGCCCGGCGGTCAAAGAATTCATCAAGCACTACGCGTGAGGTCCAATCCGTGATGCGCACTGGCGAAGGCCATGTCTTCGATCCGACGATCCTGCGCGAGTACGACATCCGCGGCGTCGTCGGCTCGACGCTGCACGAAGCCGATGCGCACGCCATCGGCCGCAGCTTCGGCTCGATCGTCGCCGAAAAAGGCGGCAAGCGGATCGCGGTCGGGCGCGACGGCCGGTTGAGTTCGCTGGCGCTCGAGCGCGCCTTGGTCGACGGACTTACGGCTTCCGGCATCGATGTCGTGCGCGTCGGTCTGGGCCCGACGCCGATGCTCTATTTTGCCAGCCATACGCTCGACGTCGCTGGCGGCATCATGGTGACTGGCTCGCACAATCCGCCGACGCATAACGGCTTCAAGCTGGTGCTCGACCACAGATCGTTTTTCGGCGCCGAGATCCAGCGGCTCGGCGCCATCGCCGCGGCCGGGCGTTTTTC
>JAGWIH010000098.1 GCA_028866355.1 Alphaproteobacteria bacterium | reverse complement strand
GCGGTTGGCGTGCGCGACCATGTGCTTGATGTCGCCAACGTCGACCGCGGCGACCGGCAGGCCTGCCGCCATGGCTTCAAGCACCGTCATCGGCATCTGCTCGGTATCGGATGACAGTGCGAAGACATCGAAAAATGCGAGCGCGTGTTGCGGTTCGCGCACCGCGCCCATGAAATGGACCCGGTCGGCAATGCCGAGGCGTTGGGCCATGGCCTCGAGCCTCGGGCGCTCGCTGCCGTCGCCGGCGATGACCAAGCGCGTCGCGCGATTGTCGAGCCGTGCGAAGGCAGTGAGCAGACGGCCGAGATTTTTCTCCGGCCGCAACGGCGCAACCGTGCCGATGACGATCTCGTTGTTGCCGCGCGGAAACGGCGGCGCGTCAACAACGACTTGACGAAAACTGCCGACCTCGATCCCGTTCGGCAGATACTGCACGCGCGATTCCGGCAGACGCCAGCGTCGCAGCGCGATCGCCTCGAGCTCGTGCGACGGCACGATCACCGCTTCGGTCCGGGCAAGCGCCACACGGCGCAGCACGCCGCGACGCCACAGCGGCCGCTCGGCTTCATCGGGGCCGAAGCCGTCTTCGAAATGGCAGTGGCGCACGCCGACATGGATGCGGTTCGCCATCGCCCATTCGATGGCGCCCCAATTGTAGGTCGCGAGCAGATCGGGTGCCGCGACATGGATGCGGCCGGCGTCGGCCTTGAGCCGCGCCAGCAGATTGCCGTGCGGCACCGCCGGTTCGACCGTAACGGTGGCGGCGGGGTCGATCCGTTCGCCGCAGCTGATGTCGCCATTGAGGCTCAGGATGGTGTGGCGGAAGCGCGGGCCGAGTGCATTGATGATGCGCGCAAGGCGGACCTGAATGCCGCCAACGCCGAAGCCCGGCAGCACGTGCATCACATGGCGCGATGGGGCGGGTAGGGGCGCGTCAATCGCGCCGCGCCAGTCCGGCCGGGACATCGTTAGGGGCTGGGCCATGGTCTGGATGGTGGCGGAAAATGGCTAATGAACCGATAGCGACGGGGTGCGCCGCAGGCAAAAAAAGCGGCGGATCCTTGCGGATCCGCCGTTGAGTCGTCCGCCAACTGAGGTCTCATTCGGGAGACATCGCGGGGGCGGATCCCTGCTTTTTTTCGTGCGTCTGTCCCGAACGGCCCGTTTGTGCGGACTTGCCAAGAGTAGTGCAAGGGCCGGGCCACATTGATGACTCTGTGTCTTTTCAATGGGTTAGTTGATTTTAGTCGAAGGCCGCCAGGCCCCGACGTCAAGGACGCCGACGCAAAAAAAAGAGCCCGCGGCGATGCCGGGGCTCTTTGAGTTGGGGGGCTGATCGCTCCGGCGATGCCGGAGTAAAACAGCGCGCACCCAAAATGATGCGGTATGGTTAATAAAACGTTTACGCGGCGCGGTCGTTCGCCGCCGTTTCAGACTTGGCCGAGATATTTGCGGGCGAAGCGCAGGAGCTCGAGATCGCTCGTTTGCTTCGCGACGGCCTGGATTTCGTGGAAGTAAGTGCGCAAGCCGGCCTGGTCGATCCGGCACGACAGCCAGCCGACGAACTGGTCGGGGGTGCGAACCCACGCGGGCAAAGGGTCTAGCGCGTTGTCGAACGGCAGAACGCTCTGCATGATTCGCCAGCGGCGCTGCGACAGAATTTGTGCAGATTCGTCGCCGGTGCCAGGCGTCCAGCCTGGACGCGCATACGCATGCGTAGTGCGGCGGACCATCGTCTTTCCTCGGGCTCTTTTGTTCGTGCAGATTTCTTAGTGGCGAAAGTAATTGTACGAGGCCGAACTCACAATCCTAAAAGGTCATTAAAATGCAAGAAAGTACGGTTAATTCCTCCAGTCATAGTTAAGTAAAGGTGTCCGCGCCGCGACGATCTTGGCCTCATTGTAAAATCTTCCGACAAGCCATTGATATTAATCATAGAATTATCTCGTTAAGCTTGTATTGACGATGAAAAAGGGGTTACCTCAACGACGTCGCTCGCAATTGTTGAGACGGGCAAAAAGAAAAACCGGGAAGATCGATGTCGTCGTTATCGCAACGTCTCAAGCATCGCTATTTCGGCCATTACCTGCACCCCTATACGGTCCTGCGCCATCGCATCGCGGAACTGTTGGCGCCCGACGCCACGGTGCTCGATGCCGGGTGCGGCCGGCGCGCGCCGACCTTGGCGCATTTCCGCGGCCGGGCGCGGCGCCTCATCGGCGTCGATCAAGTCGCGTTCACGGACGCGCCAAGCGATCTCGAATTGCGTCAACGCGATCTTGCCGATACGGGCGTCGCTGCCGGGTCGGTTGACCTGATGTACAGCCAAGCCGTGCTCGAACACGTCACCGATCCCGATGCTGTCTTTGCCGAGATTGCGCGACTCCTGACGCCGGGCGGCCACTATATCGGGCTCACGGCCAACAAGTGGGACTACGCTTCGCTGGCGGCGCGGATCATTCCGAATCGCTTTCATCCGTGGATCGTGCGTCGCACGGAAGGCCGCGCCGAAGAGGATGTCTTTCCGACCGCGTATCGAGTCAACACGCGGCGCGACGTCGCGCGATTCGCGGCACGCCACGGCCTCGAGATCGCCGAGTTCCGGTATCTCGGCCAATATCCCAGCTACTTCATGTTCAACGGGCCGATGTTCCTGCTCGCGACCGCCTACCAGAAGCTGCTCGAGCGCGTTACGCCGCTGCATTGTCTTCAGGGCTGGATCTTCTTCGTTCTGCGCAAGCCTGCTGCCGCTGCCAATCATCCGACGATTGCCGCCCGCCCGGCGGCCTGACCCACCGGCATTTTTCTCGCATTGAGCCGCGGGGAACGGCCCCGCGCTGCCGCCGTTATGTGCCCAGCACGATTTGGAGCGGGCGAATGCGGATTGCGACAGCGGTGATACTGGCGTTTTTGCTAGCGTCGTGCACGACGATGCGGCAGACCGAGCCACAGCGCACAGCGACCGAAGAAATGTTGATTTCCAGCGCGGCGGACCGCGCAGTTGACGAACTCAAGCTCAACGTTAGCGGCAAGGCCGTTCTGATCGAGGCATCGAATTATAAAGGCCTCGACGCCGAATATACCGTCGCCGCGGTTCGCGGTCTTGTCGTGAAAGACGGCGGGCGGTTGGTCACGGATCGCAAGACTGCGGATGTCGTGATCGAAATGCGCAACGGCGCACAATCGGTCGACCAGAAGGAATTCTTGGTTGGCATTCCGTCATTCGACGTGCCGATCCCGCTCGCCGGAAGCCTGACATTCCCAGAGATCGCGCTCTACAGCCGGAAGGAAGATATCGGCGTGTCGAAACTGACGATTGCCGAGTACAGTGCGGGCGGCGCGTCGGCTGGGTCGAGCGGACCGGTTTACGGGTTTTCCCATGACCGGCACTACAAACTCCTGATTTTCATCGGCTGGAAGAATCAGGATTATCATCCCGACGAAGACGCCGGAACGTCAACGGGCCAGTAACGACGCCGTCAGGCGGCGCGCCGCTGGCACTCGAATTCGATGGCGACGGTCGTGCCCTTGTCAATGACGCTGGTGATCGAGAAGCGCCCGCCGAGCAACTCGACGAGATGCTTGGTCAGCGGCAGGCCCAGGCCGGTGCCGCCATATTTGCGGGCGATGCTGTTGTCGAGTTGCTCAAACGGCCGCAACGCGGCCGGGATGTCCTCTTCGGCCATGCCAATGCCGGTGTCCTTGACCTCGATGATCATGTGTTTGGCCGTCTTGCGCGCCGAGACGATGACCGAGCCGCCGGCGGGGGTGAACTTCAAGGCATTGGAAACGAGGTTGATCAGAATCTGACGGAAGCGTGTCTCGTCGCCGATGACCGGGGGCAGATCGGGATCGAGCCGCGTATCGAAATTGACCTTGGCGCGTTCGGCCTGGGCGCGGACGATGCGATCGACCTCGGCAACGATCGCGGCCACGTCGAGCGGTTCGCGCCCGACCTTGAGCGCATTAGCCTCGGCCTTGCTGATGTCGAGGATGTCGTTGACGATTTCCAGCAGATGCGCGCCGGAGGCGCGAATGTCGCGAGCGTATTCGCGATAGCGCTGCTGGAGCGGGCCGAGCATCGCGGTCTCGATCATCTCGGAAAAGCCGATGATGGCGTTGAGCGGCGTGCGGAGCTCGTGGCTCATGTTGGCGAGGAAGCGTGATTTGGCCTGTGTCATCGCCTCGGCGCGGGCACGGGCTTCGGTCGCGCGCGTGGTTTCAAGCCGTGCTTCGGCAAGATTGACGTACGATTCGAAGTGCCGCCGCGCGAGGACGGTCAACAGTCCGACCATGCCGAGGATAACGGTCAACGCGATGGCGACGCCAATGAATTCGCTGTGCCACACGGCGTACGCGCGCTGATCCGTCATGATCACGTTGACCGCCAATGGCAGATTGTTCAGCGCATGCGTCGCGATGAACAGTGGCTTGCCGAGTATGTGGCCGGTGCTGTGAATCACACCGGCGGCATCGTGCGCGAGAACCTGCGGAAATGCGACGCGATCCGCGACGTTGGTGCCAACCGCCGGTAATGGCGGATAGCGCGCGAGCATGAGCCCGTCGCGGTCGAACAATGAAACCGCGGTGCCCGGACCGAGATAGATGTCGCGATAGAGGTTCGTGAAATAATCGAGCGGAATGGCGCCGCCGATGATCCCGGCAAATGAACCATCCGGCGCGTCCAGGCGGCGCACCATCAGAATGACCGGCATGCCGGTGGTTTGGAATTTTACGGGTTCGCTGACGAACGGGGCCAACGCGGGATTTTCGCGTGCGCGCTGGAAATAGCTGCGGAACGCAATGTCGAGGTTCGCGGGCGCGTTTTCGTCCGATGAGTTGACCATACGGCCGCGCGCATCGAAGAGCGCGATACTCGCGAGTTGCGGCATACCGCCGTACTCGGCGCGCAGCAACTGGGTGACCGCGCGGTCGCCGTAAAGCTGGTGGATATTCTGTGCGGATGCCTGGCCGTGCTGCTTCAGCAAGAGGGCCAGCGTATCCTTGAGCGTGATGTCGACTTCGTCGAGCGAACGCTCGGTCTGCTCGGCCAAAACGATGTCGAGGCTCGAAAGTGTTTGTCGCGTCTGCTCGGTCGCTTGGTCGTAGAGATGAACCAGCAGCGCGACCGCGATGAAGGTGAGGGTGGCAGCAATGACGACGCCGGCGGCGACGAGAACCCTCGTCGGCCGCACAAAAGATGTGGGCCGCGCGGCATCGTCAGACGTTGACGGCAACATGATCGGTTTCGGATCCGCCATCGATATGCGCCCGCAGGAGAAGCCCCCTATTAAAGGGTTGATGCCCTGAGCAATGTCTTAAAATCGTATGGCGGTGTCCTCGCCCGAATAGGGTTAGAAAATGATTAACCTACGCCGTGTCCGTCGCCGCCCACCGAGCGCGGGCCGCACGTCAGCGACGCCGCCGCGCGGGTCAAGGCTCACGGAATGATCACGGCGGGCATTGCCGATCGGGTGATAGAGCAAGCGATAGTGCGTAACTTGTTCACTTCGTCCGCGACGGCGGCACGACCGAAGGTAGACGGATCGCAAGACACGCTTGGACTCGGGGCGTCGATCAAGCAGGCGTTGCGACCGATCAAGGGACGTCTGACGTCGCAGCCGGCGCCTTCTTGGCGTATGGCCGCGTCCGTTTTGAAGCGCGGCGGCTTTCAGCCGCGCACCGTTTTCGACGTCGGCGTCGCGTTCGGCACGTTCGATCTTTATCGCGAATTTCCGGATGCGTTCTACTACCTGATCGATCCGACGCATGAATCTCTGCGCTATATGCGGCACCTCGCGGGGCAGCTCGAGTGCGAAGTGCTCAACGTCGCGCTCGGCGATCACGATGGCGAACTTGAAATCGAGATACGCGACGACATCCAAGGTTCGACTTTTTTCGAAGAGATTGGGCCGCGCGCGGTATCGCGGCGTGAATCCGTCGCGGTACACCGCTTCGATACCCTCGTTGGCGCGTTCGAGCGGCCGGCCTTGGCGAAGATCGACGTGCAGGGTGCGGAGCACACGGTCTTGAAAGGAATGGGCGAACGGATCCGCGAGCTTGACGCCATCGTCGTCGAAACCAGCACACTGGCGACGATCAAAGGCGGACCCGAATTTTACGACATCGCCGCCTATTTGAAATCGCGCGGCTTCGTTGTGTTCGATCTTGTCGGCTTCGGCCGGCGGCCGTTGGATGGCACGCTGGCGCAGCTCGACGTGTTGTTCGTGCCGGATGAATCGCCGCTCCGTGCCGACCGACGTTGGACCGACCGGGCCTGAGCGCTCAGCGCGCCGTCACCTGATTGCGGAAATCGAGCGGGGCTGCGATCTTGCGGAATGGCTCGATGCTCGATCCGGTGCCGCGCACGACGATGTCGCCGTAGCCGAGCAGCCGCCCGGCAAGCGATTGGTCGACATCGACGGTTTCGACCTTATCCATGTTCATCTCGATGGTGTGGCGGCGGATCAAGCCGCGTTTGAAGATGACGCGTCGATCTGTAACCGCAATCTCGGTCGTCCAACGCCGCACCGCCGCGGCCAGCAACGTCAACAGGCTGACCAGCATCACGAGATCGAGCGCGATCAGCAGATAGGGGACAAAATTGCCTAATTGACCGGCGGCGACGATCACCGCCGCCAGCGTCACCGCGATCGCGAACAGCACGAGGCCGGGAAGATAGACGATCCAGTGCAATCGTCCGACATAGCGCAGCGTTTCGCCGGGCTGAAGAATCCGCCGGAGATAGCTCATGCGCGCAGCAGTTCGGAAGAACTGGTGAGCCCGGCGGGAGTCGAACCCGCGACCCCATGATTAAAAGTCATGTGCTCTACCGGCTGAGCTACGGGCTCGCGCAATTGCGCCGGACAATAGGCACGCAAGGCCGTACGGGTCAACCCGCCGGCTTCGAGGCGTTACGCGGGCGTGCCGGTTTTACTCCACGAAGCTGATCGGCACCATCCAATGGCCATCGACGCTGCCGGTGTCCGACGGCGTGACTACGGCGTCAGCCGATTTTTGCTGGAGCGGACCGCTGGCACAACCGGCCGCGGCGAGGATGAGAGAAGCCAAGACGACGAAGGTCAGCGACTTGGTCATCACACGCGTTCCCTTCTCGGGCAGGCGAGCCATCCGGCGTCGCCGCTCACGGGAGTCCACCAATGGCATGAGCGCGGCGAAAGTAGGGTGGTCTTGCGCCCGCGGCAATCGAGCGAACCCTTAGACCGGCAACTTTTATTACCTAAGCCGATCGTTGCGATTGCGGTAAGGAGCGTCGCGAAGCGAGACCGTGTTCCTCGATGTGGATGCGCCAAGCCAGCAGCGCAGCGTTGAAGACCGAAAAAACCAGCGCGATTTGCCAGGCGCCGAAGACGAGCGGCAACACCGCGATCTCGCCGGCGACGATCAGGTAATTGGGATGGGTGACAAAGCGGTAGGGGCCGCGCCGCACCAGCGGCACACCGGGCACGGTGTAGACCCGCGCCGTCCAAAAGCGGCCGAGACTGGCGACGGTCCAAACCCGCAAAATCTGTAACGCAAGAAACAGGCCGAGCCAATTCCAGTTCACCGCGGTATTCCAGGGTACGAACGCAAGAAGCGCGAGCAGCCACGCAGCGTGCAAGGCGATGATCAAGGGATAATGGCCAGCGCCGAGCTCGATCGCGCCCTGTTCTCTGAGCACGCGCGCATTGCGTCCGGAGTAGGCGAGCTCGCCCAGCCGCATCGCCGCGACCAGGCCAATGATCAGCGGCAGTGGGCTCACGCCTCGAGCACCAAGAAGCCGGCGGTGAATCCGGGACCCAACGCCGACAGCAACATACGGCCGCTGGCGCCCGCCTTGAGCGTGCGCTCGAG
>JAGWIH010000389.1 GCA_028866355.1 Alphaproteobacteria bacterium | reverse complement strand
GCGTCGGGTGCGACGGCGTGACAGCAGCGCTTTGGATCGCCGTTTTGTGATGCCGCACGATCAACGTTGTCGCCGAACCGACGAGCGCGACGCCGAGCGCGACCACCAGCCACTTGCGCAGCGAAAGATTGCGCGCGTGCCGGATCCAGGCCTTGCGGACAGGGTGGTTTTCGCTTGACATACGGCTGTTACGTCTGCGCCATCTGGGGCTTAAACTTACCTCAACCGGACCATTTTCCGAGGTTTTACCATGGGTTCCTTCAGCCTGCTGCATTGGCTGGTCGTTCTCGTCATCGTCGTCCTGTTGTTCGGCGCAGGCAAACTGCCCCGTGTCATGGGCGACTTCGCCAAGGGCATCAAGGCCTTCAAGGCAGGGATGAAAGAGGAAGACGCCGAGACCGAGGCCAAGCCGCAACAGCAAGTGCAACCGCCCGCGGCGTCCGCCAGCGACCGCCCGGCGCACGACCGTAGCTGAACGCCGCGAGCGCCGCCGCCGCAGAAATGAGCGAACAACGGTTTCCGCCGCTCGCCGAGAGCGCGATGACGGCTGAGCAGAAGCGCGTTGCGGCGGCGATTGCCGAGAACCGCAAGAACGTGCGCGGTCCATTCCACATGCTGTTGCGTCATCCCGCGCTCGGCGACCGCGTGCAGAATGTCGGCCGTTATCTGCGCTTCGAAAACACACTGCCCGACGCGGTCAAGGAGCTGGCGATCCTGGTCACGGCGCGCCATTGGGGTGCACAATTCGAATGGGCGGTGCATCGCGGCTTCGCCCTCGACGTCGGCTTGTCGGCTTCGGTGTGCGATGCAATCGGCCGCGGCGAAAGGCCGACGGGTCTGACGCCGGAGCAGCAAGCCGCCTACGATTTCGTCAGCGAGCTGCTCGCCACCAAAACCGTGAGCGATCCGGTTTTTGCGCGCGCCAAGCAGGCCTTCGGCGAGACGGGCGTGGTCGAGCTCACGGTTTGCGTCGGCTATTACGGGCTGATCGGTCTCGTCCTCAACACCGATCGCACGCCGCTGCCACCCGGCGCCGCGCCGCTGCCGCCGCTCGCCTCCTGACGCGCGCGGGCCTCCCGCAATGCGGGTTGACGATTTCGATTTTCCGCTGCCACGTCGCCTGATTGCTGCGCATCCGATCGAGCCGCGCGATGCCGCGCGCCTACTCGTCGTCGGTCACGAATTCGCCGACAAAAGCGTACGCGATCTGCCCACTCTGCTGCGCCGCGGCGACGTGCTGGTGGTCAACGATACGCGCGTGATTCCGACGCGGCTGTACGGAAGCCGTGGCCCGGCAGCAATCGAGGCGACACTCCACCGTCGCGAAACGCCGACGCGCTGGCGTGCCTTCGTCAAGAACGCGCGCCGGCTAAAAGCCGGCGACCGTATCGAGTTCGCCGCCGATTTCTCGGCAGTCGTCACGGCGCGACATGTCGAAGGCGATCTCAGCCTCGACTTCGATCGCGGCGGCGACGATTTGCGCGCGGCGCTCGAGCGCCATGGCGCCATGCCGCTACCGCCCTATATCAAGCG
>JAGWIH010000097.1 GCA_028866355.1 Alphaproteobacteria bacterium | reverse complement strand
CGATCGCGGCAATGCCTATGCCGGCCACGGTCAATACGACCAAGCCATCGCGGATTACGATGCCGCGCTCAAGCTCGAGCCGAACTCGGCCACTGTGCTCAACAATCGCGGGCTTGCCCGCGCCGCCAAAGGGCAATACGCCGAAGCCATCGCCGATTACGACGCCGCGCTCAAGCTTGAGCCGAACTCGGCATTCGCTTTCAACAATCGGGGGCTCGCCCTGGCGCGACAGGGGCACGACGACCGCGCCATCGCCGATTACAATCGGGCGATCACGATCAACCCGAGCTACGCCGCGGCCTATTACAACCGCGGTCTCGCGCGGCAACGCGGTGGCGACAGCAAGGCCGGCGCCGCCGACATCGCCAAGGCCGAGCAGATCGATCCGGGGATTGCCAGCCGCTAAACGCGTCGCGTCGACCTGACATGGCGCGTGGCCGGTATCAACGGAGCCCGAAACCTAAAATGCGCGCGTAAGCAGCTTGCTGCGCCGCGCGACTCTACGTTACGATCCGATTCGTTACTAGCGGGGGACGGGCGCTAGCGGGGGTCTGTTTGACCTGGGGTTGGTATTTGTCATGCCCGCGTTGTTGCAGGTTGCGTTGGCACCGGTGCCGCTTGGTAACGACGGCGCCGAATTTTCTGCGTCGCATCTCGGCAAGGCCCTCACCGTCAAGGGCCGGCTGGAGACGACCGGGATCGTCCACATCGACGGCCACGTTAACGGGCAGATCACCGCCGACCGTTTGGTCATCGGCGCTGGTGGCTACGTCGAAGGCGACATCATCGCCAACGACGTGCGGATCGGCGGGCGCTTCACCGGGCGTATTTACGCACGCCATGTCACGCTCGACGGCTCGGCCGACATAACCGGCCGGATCTTCCATCACACTGTCACAGTCGCAAAAGGTGCGCGGATCGATGGGCGCATGCCCTGGCGTCCGCTCAACTTCTTCGAAAGGCTCGAACATCTCCGGGAGGCGCAGTAATGAATATGTTCACACGCAACGACAAATCGTTCGACACGAACGCCGGCAGCACGACGCCGGTGCGCGACAAGGCCGAGACTGCGGTGGCGCCGATCGCCGATACCAAGCGCACGCCACCGCCGGCGCCGACGACCTACGAAGTCACAACGCCGCAAACGCGCGTAGTTTCGGTGATCAGCAAGGCGCTCAAGATCACCGGTCAGCTCGAGAGCACCGAAGACATCCAGGTCGACGGCGAAGTCGACGGCGACGTGCGCGGCATTTCGGTCAAGATCGGCAGCAACGCCAAGGTCAAGGGCACGGTCTATGGCGATACCGTCGAACTGGCCGGCACGATCGACGGCAAGATCGAAGCCAAAAAAGTCGTGCTCACCAGCACGGCGCATATGTCCGGCGACGTGATCCATCAGGACATCAAAATCGAATCCGGCGCATACATCGACGGTCATTGCCGGCCCGAGTTCGGCAAGGCCGCCAACAAGAACGTGCATGCGACCGCGAAGCCGGCGGCCGCGGCGTCGAGCGCACCGGTCAAAACCGGATCGGTCGCCGAGTTCGGCCAACGCGCCTGAGCCGGCCGGCAGACGCCGGCCGCTTCGAGCCTACCCGTCGCCCTGCGCGCCGTTAGCGCGCGGAAGTCCTTGATATTTGCCTTCAACCGCATCGCGGCGGCGGTTGCGCCGCGGCCCTATGACCGCTAATGACAGATCAAACCAGCGGCGGGCCGGGGGGCAATGCGGCGGTTTTGGGGCGATACCGGTACGCTGTACGGATTGGCGACGATCCTGTTGATCGCGCCCTTCTTCGCTTTCCGCGATGTTCCCCTCTACGACCTGCCCAGCCGCATCGCCGGCTTGCAGATTCTCTTCGGCGAAACGCCGGACGCGAGCGCCTATTACACCGCCGCTTGGAAACTGGTGCCCGATCTCGCGGCCGCCGGTTGGGTCGGCGCCTTCCATTGGATCGTTTCGGTCGATACCGCCGTCCGGGTTTTCCTGGCCGTCACCGTGGCGCAGTTGTTCTGGGGCACGATTGCGCTTCACAAGGCGCTGTTCGGCGGGCGCAGCCGTTTTGCGTTCGCAGCCGTGTTGTTCGCCTATAACGGGCCGCTGCTGCTCGGATTCATCAATCTCAGCTTCGGTCTCGGAATGGTGCTGTGGGCGACGGCGGCCTGGATCCGCTGGCGCGACGCGCCGTGGGCGCTGCCGTGCTTCGCCGTGGTGAGCTGCCTCATCCTGCTGGCCCATCTCTTCGCCTTTGCGGTCTACTTACTCATCATCTGCGCCTACGAGATTGGCGCTGCGCGGCAACGACGGCGACATCCGCGCCGCGAATGGCTCGCGCTGCTGCATCTGCTGGTGCCCGTGGCGCTCTATGCGTTCGGCATGCGCCATGCCGTCGGTGGTGGCTTCGCCTACGTCTCTCCCCTGCTCAAATTCATCCGGCTCGCCGGCGCGATCGGTTTCTACAATCCGCTGTTCGACATGCTGTCGCTGTTGGCCGCGCTGCTTGGCCTGGCTCTCGTCGCGCACCGTCTCGAATTCGCGCGCGAGATGACTCTGCCGATAGCGGCCCTCATCGTCGCCTACGTCGCGCTGCCGCATCAGATCGGCGTCACGCCCTTCGTCGATTATCGCCTGCCGCCTGTGATCGCGTTGCTGCTCTGCGGCAGCTTGAATTGGCGCGAAAGCCGCCGGCGGACACACGCCGAACTCTTCATCGCCACGCTCTTCGTATTGCGTTGGCTGGTGATGGTCGTGCAATTTCACGGTTGGCAGCCCGATTATGCGCAATACCGCGCCGCGTTTGCCCAACTGCCGCCGGGCGCCAAGCTCTTGCCGCTGACGCGCGACGCCAATGACGTCGATCCTGCCGTGCATCCGCCGCTGGCCGATATCGCCGCCCTCGCCGTCAGCGAACGCGGCGCGCTGGTCCCCGATCTCTTCGCCGGTTCGCGCTATGAACTGGTCGATTATCGGCCGCCCTATCAAGCGCTTGCGACGCAAGTTCCGACCGCCGCGCTGGCGCCGAAATTCGACGCCGTGCTGCTAATCCGGCCGGATGAGTTGTCGGCGGAACACGTGCCGCGCTATCGCGAAATCGCGCGCGGCCGCACCTTCGTTCTCGGACGGATCGATCGCTGATCGCGCGTTAGCGCAGGCTGGCGTTGAGCTTTTGCAGCGCCGCGTCGCCCGGAACGAGCTCGGTTTCGCCGAGTGCGTTGAGTGGCGTCGTGATCGTCTCGATGTGATCGTGCAAATCGTGCGCTTCGGGATCGACATAGAGCAAGCCGGTGACGATCTCGCCGGCCGCCTGGCGCTCCTGCAAATAGCCCATCGCACCGATGCGGTCGTGCGGATCGTAATCGGCGTGAATCTTCCGCAGCCGCAGCACAGAGCCGTCGTGCTGCACGACGCTTTCAAGCGCGCCCGGCGCATAGTCGGCGGTGATCTCGGCGCGTCCCTCGATCACGTCGAGCCGGTTGACCGCGTCGTTGTGCTCGCGCACGTAATCGAAGCTTTTGGTCGAGCCGAGATGATTGTTGAAGGCGACGCACGGGCTGATGACGTCGATGAACGCGGCGCCGTGATGCCGGAGCGCCGCCATGATCACCGGCACGAGCTGTTCCTTGTCGCCCGAAAAGCTGCGCGCGACGAACGTCGCGCCGAGTTGTAGCGCCATGCCGATGAGATCGATCGGCTCGTCCATGTTCTGCACGCCGCGCTTCGACTTCGAGCCCTTGTCCGACGTCGCCGAGAACTGGCCCTTGGTCAAGCCGTACACGCCGTTGTTCTCGACGATGTAGACCATGTTGACGCCGCGGCGAAGAACGTGGGCGAACTGCCCCAGGCCAATCGACGCGCTGTCGCCATCGCCCGAGACGCCGAGATAGATCAGATCGCGATTGGCGAGATTGGCGCCGGTCAGCACCGACGGCATCCGTCCATGGACCGAGTTAAAGCCGTGCGACACGCCGAGAAAATAGGTCGGCGTCTTGGACGAGCAGCCGATGCCCGAGAGCTTGGCGATGCGGTGCGGCGGCAGCGCCAACTCGAAGCACGCTTGCACGATCGCGGCGCTGATCGAGTCATGGCCGCAGCCGGCGCATAGCGTCGACACCGCGCCTTCATAGTCGCGGCGCGTGAAGCCCAGCTTGTTCTTGGGCAGCGCCGGGTGATGGAGCTTGGGCTTGGCGAGATAGGTCATGACGCCACTTCCCTCAAAGGCTTGGCGGCGCGCAACAGCGCCGAGATTGTGCCGGTGATGAAACGTTCGGTGATCGGTGTGCCGTCGTAATGCAGCACGGGAAGCAGCTTGACCGGATCGACGCCGTCTTCGACAAGAAGCAAGGTGCGAAGTTGCGCATCGCGGTTCTGCTCGACGATGAAGACCTGTTCATGCGACGCGATGAACTCGCCCACTTCGGGGCCGAAGGGAAAACCGCGCACGCGCAGCGCGTCGAGATGGATGCCTTGCGCTTCGAGCGCCGCCAGCGATTCCCGCATCGCCACTGCAGTCGAGCCGAAATAGATCGCGCCGAGCTTCGTCGGCTGCCTCGCCGGCGTCCGCACCGCGGCCGGCACCAACTTCTTGGCGGTTTCGAATTTGCGCAGCAGCCGTTGCATGTTGTCGACATAGGCGGCGCCGTCCTCGGTGTATTTCGCATAGCGATCGCGCGACGTGCCGCGGGTGAAAAACGCGCCCTTGTCGGGATGCGTGCCGGGATAGGTGCGATAGGGAATGCCGTCGCCATCGACGTCGAGATAGCGACCGAACTCCTTACCGGCGTCGAGATCGGCCGCGGTCATCACCTTGCCGCGGTCGAGCCGTCGTTTGTCGTCCCATGCGAACGGCCGCGTCAGCCACTCGTTCATGCCGATGTCGAGATCGAGCATGACAAAGACCGGCGTCTGCAGGCGGTCGGCAAGGTCGAAGGCCAGCGCGCCGAACGCGAAGCATTCGTGCGGATCTTCGGGGAACAACAGCACATGCTTGGTGTCGCCGTGCGAGGCGACCGCGGCGGACAGAATGTCGGCTTGTTGCGTGCGCGTCGGCATGCCCGTTGAAGGTCCGGCTCTCTGGACGTCGAACACCACCGCCGGAATTTCGGCGAAATACGCCAGGCCGAGAAACTCCTGCATCAGCGACAGGCCGGGTCCGGAGGTGCAGGTGAACGCCCGCGCGCCATTCCAGGCGGCGCCGATGACGATGCCGATGGAGGCGAGCTCGTCTTCGCCCTGAATGATGGCGTAGCGGTTCTTCTGCGTCACCGGATCGACGCGGAAGCGCCGGCAGTAGCGCTGGAACGCTTCAGCCATCGACGTCGACGGCGTGATCGGATACCACGCGGCAACCGTGGCGCCGCCGTAGACGGCGCCGAGTGCCGCGGCCGAATTGCCGTCGATGAAGATGCGGTCGCCGACCGCGTTGCTACGCGCGACCTTGATGCCGATCGGCGGCAGTTGCTTCGCCGCATATTCATGCCCCATGTGCAGCGCGTCACGGTTCGGCGCGAAGAGCTTTTCCTTGCCCTTGTACTGCTCGCCGATCAGTTGCTCGATCGCCGCCACATCGATTCCGAGCAGCGACGCCAGTGCACCGACGTAAATGATGTTCTTGAACAGCTGACGCTGACGCGGATCGGAATAGGCCTGGTTGCAGAGCTCGGTCAGCGGCATGCCGATGACCGTGACGTCGTCGCGGAACTTCGACGGCGGCATCGGCTTGGTCGAGTCATAGAACAGATAGCCGCCGGGGTCGATCGCGGCAACGTCCTGCGCCCAGGTCTGCGGATTCATCGCGACCATCAGATCGACGCCGCCGCGCCGGCCAAGATGGCCGGCGCCGCTGACGCGCACCTCGTACCAGGTCGGCAGTCCCTGGATGTTCGAGGGAAAAATATTGCGCGTCGCCACCGGCACACCCATACGCAGGATCGAGCGCGCGAACAACAGGTTGGCCGATGCCGAGCCCGAACCGTTGACGTTGGCGAATTTGACGACGAAGTCGTTGGTGCTCGTTATCGGCTGCGGCATGCGGGCCCCGCCTGCGTCATGTCGAGCAGGAATTTCTGCATGTCCCACGCGCCGGTGGGACAACGTTCCGCGCACAAGCCGCAATGCAGGCAGACGTCCTCGTCCTTCGCCATGATGCGGCCGGTCTTGAGCGTGTCGGACACGTAGATCTCTTGCGACAGGTTGCGCGCCGGCTGGTTCAGCCGCAGGCGCAAATCGGTCTCGTCGCCGTTCTCGGTGAAGGTGATGCAATCGACCGGGCAAATGTCGACGCAGGCATCGCACTCGATGCACAACGGCCCCGTGAAGACGGTCTGCACGTCGCAATTGAGGCAGCGTTCGGCCTCGAGATAACCGAGCTTCTGGTCAAAGCCCAGCTCGACCTCGAGCCGCACGTCCTTGAGCGCGACGACCTTCTCGCGCAGCGGCACGCGATAACGCAGATCGTTGGAGATCGCGTTGTCGTAACTCCACTCGTGGATGCCCATCTTCTGGCTGGCCAGGTTGACCATCGGCGGCGGCCGTCGATTGATGTCTTCGCCGTTCGCCAGCTTGTCGATCGAGATTGCCGCGTCGTGGCCGTGCGCCACGGCCCAAATGATGTTCTTCGGGCCGAAAGCGGCGTCGCCGCCGAAAAACACTTTCGGATGCGTCGACGCCATCGTCTTGGGATCGACCTTGGGCATGTTCCATTCGTCGAATTCGATGCCGATGCCGCGCTCGATCCACGGAAAGGCGTTTTCCTGGCCGATCGCGACCAGCACGTCGTCGCATGCGAAATGCTGGTCCGGCTCGCCGGTCGGCACCAGCTTGCGGCGGCCTTTGGTGTCGTATTCCGATTTCACTTTCTCGAAGACGATTCCGGTGAGCTTGCCGCCGGCGCGGGTGAATTCCTTGGGCACGAGATAGTTGAGGATCGGAATGTCCTCGTGCATCGCGTCTTCTTTTTCCCACGAGCTCGCCTTCATCTCGTCGAAGCCCGAGCGCACGATCACTTTCACATCCTCGCCGCCCAGCCGCCGCGACGTGCGGCAGCAATCCATCGCCGTGTTGCCGCCGCCGAGCACGATCACGCGTTTGCCGATCCTGTCGACATGGCCGAACGACACCGACGACAGCCAATCGATGCCGATATGAATATTGGTGGCCGCTTCCGTGCGGCCGGGAATGTCGAGCTCGCGGCCGCGCGGTGCGCCGGACCCAACGAAAATCGCGTCATACCCTTCGGCAAGCAGCGCCTTCATGCTGTCGATGCGCTGACCGAGCCGCAACTCGATGCCGCCGATGCCGGTGATGTAGCTGACTTCTTCGTCGATCACGCTTTCCGGCAGACGAAACCGCGGAATCTGCGTGCGGATCATGCCGCCCGCTTTCGGATCGCCGTCAAAGATCACGACGCAGTAACCGAGCGGCGCCAGATCGCGCGCGACCGTAAGCGACGCCGGCCCCGCGCCGATCAAGGCGATGCGTTTGCCGTTCGTTTTAGGTGGCGCTTTGGGCAGCAGCGCCGTGATGTCGTTCTTATTGTCCGCGGCGACGCGCTTCAGCCGGCAGATCGCCACCGGTTCTTTTTCGACGCGACCGCGCCGGCATGCCGGCTCACATGGGCGATCGCAGGTGCGGCCGAGAATGCCGGGGAACACATTCGACTGCCAATTGACCATGTAGGCGTCGGTGTAGCGGCCGGCGGCGATCAGCCGGATATATTCTGGCACCGGCGTGTGCGACGGGCACGCCCACTGGCAATCGACGACTTTATGGAAGTAATCGGGCGAACGCGTATCGGTCGGCAGCAACGACGGAACTCCTCACTCTTGCCCGGCAGCGCGTTACCGCGCCGTCGTCACTCCCCC
>JAGWIH010000096.1 GCA_028866355.1 Alphaproteobacteria bacterium | reverse complement strand
GCTCGCCGATCTCGACCAGCTTGCCCGGATTATGCGTCGCGATCGCCAGGCGTCCCCCGGAGATGCGCCGCGCTTCAGCCAATGCCGACCGCCGCGCGTTGGAGCTTGGCGAGCTCGGCGATGCCCTGGCGCGCCAATGTCAGCATCTCGCCGAAACGCGCTTCGGCGAAGGTTCCCTTTTCCGCGGTCGCCTGGATTTCGACGATGCCGCCGGTGCCGGTGATGACGAAGTTGGCGTCGGCGTCGGCGTTCGAATCCTCGGCGTAGTCGAGATCGAGCGCCGGTTCGCCGGCGACGATCCCGCAGCTCACCGCGGCGACCGAATCGCCGAGCGGGAACGCGGTCAGCGCCGCCTGCGCCATCGGGCTCTTGAGCGCGAGATAAAGCGCGACGTAGCTGCCGGTGATCGCCGCGGTGCGCGTGCCGCCGTCGGCCTGAAGCACGTCGCAATCGATGCGGATCTGCCGCTCGCCGAGCGCGTTGAGGTTGGCGATGGCGCGCAATGAACGGCCGATCAGGCGCTGAATTTCGTGCGTGCGGCCGGTCTGGCGGCCGCGCGCCGCTTCGCGTTCGGTGCGGGTATGGGTCGAGCGCGGCAGCATGCCGTATTCGGCGGTGATCCAGCCGCGGCCGGTGTTGCGCAGGAACGGCGGCACCTTCTCCTCGACGGTGGCGCAGCACAGGACGCGGGTATCGCCGAACGACGCCAGGCACGACCCTTCGGCGTATTTGGCGACGTTCGGCTCGAGGCGGACCAGACGCAAGTCGCTCGGGCCGCGGCCGGAGGGGCGCGGCATGCTTTGTCCCTTTCACGGAGTGGCGGGAGGCAAGCTAATCCGCGACGCCGCGCAGGACAAGCGCTTGGGTTGACCCCAATGCCGGACCTCCCTAGATAATGCGCGCCGTGCCCGACACTGGAACCAGCAAACCCGCCTCGGTCAAATTGGCCCCCGCGGACAGCTTTGCGATCGGCGAGCTCAACGAGCGCTCGCGCGAAATCTTCCGCATGATCGTCGAAGCCTATGTCGAGACCGGCGAGCCGGTGGGCTCGCGCACGCTGGCGCGGCGCAGCGCCCTCGACCTGTCGCCCGCGACCATCCGCAACGTCATGGCCGATCTCGAAGAGCAAGGCCTGCTCTTCGCGCCCCATACGTCCGCTGGCCGGCTGCCGACGGAGACGGGCTTGCGTCTTTTCGTCAATGGCTTGTTGGAGTTGGGCGGGATTTCCGAAGACGAGCGGCGCAACATCGAAGCGCAATGCGCCGCCGGCGGCAAAAGCCTGCCGCAAGCGCTCGAACAGGCGACGTCGATGCTCGCCGGCCTGTCGCGCTGCGCCGGCCTCGTCATCGCGCCCAAGACCGAGCGCGCGCTGAAGCATGTCGAGTTCGTGCCGCTGGCGCCGGGCCGCACCCTGGTCGTGCTGGTGACCGAGGATGGTTTGGTCGAGAACCGCATCATCGACACGCCGACCGGCACGTTGCCGTCGTCGATGGTCGCGGCGAGCAATTATCTCAATGCGCGCATGGTGGGCCGCACGCTCGACGAATCGCGCGCGGCCATCCTCGCCGAGATCGCCCAGCGCAAGGACGAGATCGACGAGCTGACGGCGAAGCTGATCGCCGCCGGATTGGCGTCGTGGTCCGGCAGTCCGGCCGAAAGCGCGCTCATCGTCAAAGGTCAATCGAAGCTGCTCGAAGACGTGACGGCGCTCGCCGATCTCGAGCGGCTGCGCGCGCTGTTCGAGATGCTGGAAACGAAAGAGGCGATGGTGCGCCTGCTCGACGCGACCCGCATCGGCGAAGGCGTGCAGATCTATATCGGCGCGGCGACGCCGCTGTTCGGCGTGACGGGCTGCTCGATGATCGTCGCGCCATACACCAACTCGCGCGAGCAGATGGTTGGAGCGATCGGGGTCATCGGACCGACGCGGCTCAACTATGCGCGTATCATTCCGATGGTCGATTACACCGCCAAGGTGATCGGCCGACTCATGGGTTGAAGGACATGAACGGCGACGAAGAAGACGCATTCGACAAACCGGCCGATGCGCAGCCTGCGGTTGCGCCCGAGCCCACGGCCGCGGACGCAACGGTGGCGCGGCTCGAAGCCGAGCTCGCGGAGAGCAAGGACCGGCTGCTGCGCGCGTTGGCCGAGGCCGAGAACCAGCGCCAACGCCTTCAGCGCGACCGCCACGAGGCGCAGCGTTATGCCGCGTTCGAGTTCGCGCGCGAGCTTTTGAACGTTGCGGACAATCTGCGGCGCGCGATCGACGCCGTGCCCGAGGCCGATTCGACGGCGCGCGGCGTGATCGAGGGCGTCGCCGCCACCGAACGCGAGCTGCTGGCGATCTTCGAGCGCCATGGCGTCAAGCGCGTCGAACCCAAGCTGGGCGAGCGTTTCGACCACAATCGGCACGAAGCGATGTTCGAGGTGCCGGGCGCGCCGCAGCCGCCGGGCACGATCGCCCAGGTGCTGCAGGCCGGCTATGTCATGCACGACCGGCTGTTGCGGCCGGCTTTGGTCGGCGTGGCCAAGGCGGCGCCCACCGAAGCGGCGGCCGAGCCGGGCGACCTCTGAGCGGCGCGCCGGCGGAGCCGCGGCGATGAACCGGCGGCTCGTCTGGATTCTGGCCTATATGGCGCTGATCTGGTGCGTGCTGATCGGCATCTGGTACGCGGTGAAGCCGTGACCGGGCGCGCCGGCGATCGCGCCTAGCGCGCGGTGGAATCGACGAGCGACGCGGTTTGCGGCGCGCGCACGGCCGCCATCAGTTTCGGATCGAGCTTTGCCGCCTTGGCGAGATCGGCGGCCGCGGCCGCGTGGTTGCCGAGCTGCTCGAGCGCGAAGGCGCGGCCGAGATAGGCCGAGGCGTATTTCGGCGCCAGCACGATGGCGCGATCGAAATCGGCGAGCGCGGCGGCGTAATCGCCGAGCAGGCCGTAGGTCACGCCGCGATTGCGATAGGGAAACGGATCGCTCGGCGCGAGAATGATGGCGTTGTTGTAATCGCTCTTGGCCTCGTCGAATTTGTTCAGCGCGCGCAGCGCATTGCCGCGATTGTTGTAGGCGATCGCGACGTCGTTGAGGCTTTCGCTGTCATTGGCGATCACTTCGGAACAGCCTTCGACGATGACCTGGGGCGGAACGCCGCCGGTGCCGTTGCACAATTGCTCCCAATCGTGCAGTTGCGCCTTGGCCGAGCCGGGAACGAAAAGCAGCGCCGCGACCGCGACGGCGGCCGGCACCGCGAGACGGGCGAGCGCGCGCCGGCGTTCGATCAACAGAACGGCCGGAATAGCCATGA
Source organism: Alphaproteobacteria bacterium (assembly GCA_028866355.1). Classification (GTDB taxonomy): domain Bacteria; phylum Pseudomonadota; class Alphaproteobacteria; order ATCC43930; family CGMCC-115725; genus REEB95. The sequence continues at coordinate 4,572 of JAGWIH010000096.1, read as the reverse complement.
GCAAAAGTGCGAGTCCGCTCGGCTCGGGAACGGGTGTGGGCGAGCCGCCGGGACCGCTGCCCGGATTGCTGCCCGGATTGCCGCCGGGGTTACCGCCAGGGTCACCGCTCGTAGTCGTGCCGGGGTTACCGGGATTGCCACCGCCGGGACCGCCGCCGGGATTGCCCGTGCCGGGATCGGTCGGCGTGCCACTGCCGCCGCCCGGTGTGCTCGTGCCGGTCAGGCCGGTGGGAATGAACATCGGCACGCCGTCGAACGGCGCCGGTCCGTCGCTGGCGGTGTCGTGCTCGTAGGTGTCGGTGTTGAAGCCGCCGAATTCCAATTCGACGGCGTAATTGAAGCCGGCGCCCGATCCGTGCATGCCGGAATCGGCGGCGATCACGTTATGGACGATGGCGCGGCCATCGCCGCCCCAGGTGCCGAGCGCGAAATATGGATTGCGATCGAGGCCGCCGTTCGTGATCGACCGGCCGTCGGATTCGCGGAGCAACGCCTGGAAGTTGCCGATACCATTAGCCGGTTGATTATTGGTCGCGTGCGATGCGCCGCCATTGCCGTTGCCGTCGCCGGTCCAGACGCGCGCGATCGACGCCGCGTCCACCGACATGTCGCCCAACGGATCGAGCGTGATGCCGGCGTCGTGGGTCTCCATCGCCTCGAAGCCGTTGATCGGCAGAGTGCCGGCAACCGGCGCGGCAAAGGCGGGCGCGGCGAGCGCGACGGTGACACTCGCGGTGAAAGCGGCAAGAAGCGGAGCGCGGATCATGCGCTCCAAACTCTATGGACCTCGAATTAAATCCTTCTTTATTTAGAAGAAAGTTTGAGTCGAATGCGTGTGAAATGTCGGTATTCTTGACAATGAAACCCGCGGACCGCCGTCGCGCGCATCGCAACGGCGGGCGTCCGCGGCTCAATTTTGAACGAACCTGCCGATTAACTGCAACCCGCGCGGCGACCACTTCGGTTCGAGCGACCGACCGTGCACGTCCTGCTCTTGCTGCGCGCGACCCATGGCTGCCGAATTTGCGCGTCGAAATTTGTCCATCGAAACGCGCGCGACGACCATCGTGCGATGCGCGACCGGCGACCCCGGATCGCTGCCGGTGCCGATCCGGGATCGGGGTGGGCGGCCGCGTTTCCGCCGGCCACCCCTTGAGCCCGACCGCCGGATTACCCATGTATGAGGCCGAAATCGGCCGGGGAAAGGTCAGGCGGACGTTGCAGCAACGACCGCCACTCCATATATATCCCCTCGGCTTTCGGGACGGCCCCTTTAAAACCGGGGGTTCGGGCGGCGCTTCGGGCCGTGCGGATCCGCCGTAGGAGAGACATATATGGCGAAGGTTATCGGCATCGACCTCGGCACGACCAATTCCTGCGTCGCCGTCATGGAAGGCAAGCAGGGCAAGGTCATCGAGAATAGCGAGGGTGCGCGCACCACCCCCTCGCAGGTGGCCTTTACCGAGAGCGGCGAGCGGCTGGTCGGCCAGGCGGCCAAGCGCCAGGCGGTGACCAACCCCGAAAACACCTTCTACGGCATCAAGCGGCTGATCGGCCGGCGGATGATCGACCCGATGGTCAAGAAGGAGATGGATCTCGTCCCCTTCAAGATCGTGCCGGGCGACAATGGCGACGCCTGGGTCGAAAGCCGCGGCAAGAAGTTCGCGCCGTCGCAGGTCAGCGCCTTCGTCCTGCAAAAGATGAAGGAAACCGCCGAGGCCTATCTCGGCGAAAAAGTCACCGAAGCCGTCATCACCGTCCCCGCCTATTTCAACGACAGCCAACGCCAAGCCACCAAGGACGCCGGCAAGATCGCCGGCCTCGATGTGCTGCGCATCATCAACGAGCCGACCGCCGCGGCGCTCGCCTACGGGCTCGAGCAGAAGAAGACCGGCACGATCGCGGTCTACGACCTCGGCGGCGGCACCTTCGACATCTCCGTCCTCGAGATCGGCGACGGCGTGTTCGAGGTGAAGTCGACCAACGGCGACACGTTCCTCGGCGGCGAAGATTTCGACAAGCGCGTGATCGACTATCTCGCGGACGAGTTCAAGAAAGAGCAGGGCATCGACCTGCGCAATGATCGGCTCGCGCTCCAGCGCCTGAAAGAGGCGGCAGAGAAGGCGAAGATCGAGCTGTCGTCCTCGATGCAAACGGAAGTAAACCTGCCCTTCATCACCGCCGATCAGGCGGGACCGAAGCATCTCAACATCAAGCTGACGCGCGCCAAGCTCGAGGCGTTGGTCGACGATCTGATCCAGAAGACGATCGAGCCGTGCCGCAACGCGCTCAAGGACGCGGGGCTGAAGGCGAGCGAGATCGGCGAGGTCATTCTGGTCGGCGGCCAGACGCGCATGCCCAAGGTGATCGAGGCGGTGAAGACCTTCTTCGGCCGCGAGCCGAACCGTTCGGTCAATCCGGACGAGGTCGTGGCGGTCGGCGCGGCGATCCAGGCCGGCGTCCTCAAGGGCGAAGTCAAGGACGTGCTGTTGCTTGACGTCACGCCGCTGTCGCTCGGCATCGAGACGCTGGGCGGCGTGTTCACGCGGTTGATCGATCGCAACACGACGATCCCGACCAAGAAGAGCCAGGTGTTCTCGACCGCCGAAGACAATCAGACGGCCGTGACCATCCGGGTCTTCCAGGGCGAGCGCGAGATGGCGGCCGACAACAAGCTGCTCGGCCAGTTCGATCTGGTCGGCCTCCCGCCGGCGCCGCGCGGCGTGCCGCAGGTCGAAGTCACGTTCGATATCGACGCCAACGGCATCGTTTCGGTCCAGGCCAAGGACAAGGCCACCGGCAAGGAGCAACAGATCCGCATCCAGGCGTCGGGCGGTCTCGGCAAGGACGACATCGACAAGATGGTGAAGGACGCCGAAGCGCATGCCGCCGACGATAAAAAGCGGCGCGAGCTGGTCGAAGCGCGCAACCAGGGCGAGGCGCTCGTCCACGCCAGCGAGAAGACGCTCAAGGAGAACGCCGACAAGGTTCCGGCGGACGGCAAGCAAGCGATCGAAAGCGCGATCGCCGACCTCAAGGGCGTATTGAACGGCGAGGATGTCGGCCAGATCCGCGCCAAATCCGAGGCGCTGGCGCAGGCGTCGATGAAGCTGGGCGAAGCGCTTTACAAGCAGCAGACCCCGCCGCCAGGCGGCGGTGGGCCGCAGCCGGGCGCGGGTGCGCAAGGTGGCGATCAACCGGCCGGCAACGAGAAAGTGGTCGACGCCGACTTCGAAGAGGTTGACGAGCAGAAGAAACGCGGCTCCGGCTGACGGCGCCGCTTTTTTCGTCGCCAGCGTGAACCCAAAAGCGTCATAACAAGGCGATGGCGAAGCGGGATTTTTACGAGACCCTCGGCGTGACGCGCGGCGCCTCGGCCGAGGAACTCAAGAAGGCGTTCCGCAAGCTCGCCATGGAGTGCCACCCGGATCGCAATCCGGGCGATGCCAAGGCCGAGCACCGCTTCAAGGAAATCAACGAAGCCTACGACGTCCTCAAGGACGAACAGAAGCGCGCGGCTTATGACCGCTTCGGCCACGCCGCGTTCGAGAACGCCGGCCGCGGCGGCGATTCCGGCTTCGGCGCTGGCTTCGGCGCCGGCTTTGCCGACATCTTCGACGAGATGTTCGGCGAGTTCATGGGCGGCCGACGCCAGCAAGGCGGCGCCAACCTGCGCGGCAGCGACCTGCGCTACAACCTCGAGATCACGCTCGAGGAAGCCTTCAAGGGCAAGCAGACCACTGTGCGCGTGCCGACGCTTGCACCCTGCGACGCCTGCAAAGGCAGCGGCGCCGAGGCGGGTTCGCGGCCGATCAGCTGTCCGACCTGCCACGGCCAGGGCCGCGTGCGCGCCCAGCAGGGCTTCTTCACCATCGAGCGGACCTGCCCGGCGTGTCACGGCGCCGGCCGGGTCATCGAGAACCCGTGTCGGCAATGCGGCGGCCAGGGCCGCACCAATCGCGAACGCGCGCTGTCGGTGTCGATTCCGGCGGGCGTCGAGGACGGCACGCGTATCCGGCTGGCCGGCGAGGGCGAAGCCGGCGTGCGCGGCGGCGGCGCGGGCGATCTCTACATCTTTCTTTCGATCAAGCCGCACCGCTTGTTCCATCGCGAAAGCAACAACATCCACGTGCACGTGCCGGTGTCGATGACGACCGCGGCTTTGGGCGGCGCGCTTGAAGTGCCGACCATCGACGGCAGCCGCGCGCGCGTGACAATTCCCGCCGGAGTACAGAACGGCCATCAGCTCCGTCTCAAGGGCAAGGGCATGTCGACGCTGCGTTCGACGGCACGCGGCGATATGTATGTCGAAGTGCGGGTCGAGACGCCGGTGCATCTGTCGAAGCGGCAGCAGGAGCTGCTCAAGGAATTCGACGCCGCCGGCGATGCGCGCAAGACCCAGCCCGAAGCCGAAAGTTTCTTCGCCAAGGTCAAAGAGTTTTTCGGCGACCTGACAGAGTAAATTCTCCTTCACGTGCTATAGTCGCGCGCAGGGGAAGGGCTTTCCGGGGGGAGAAGCCGGTGGTCAAGCTGGCGTTCTGGGACACGGTCAACGGCGCCTATCGCTTCGTC
>JAGWIH010000095.1 GCA_028866355.1 Alphaproteobacteria bacterium | reverse complement strand
GCGCCATCAGCGGTTTTGCCGCTTGCGCCGCCGCGTTCTTGCTGTATATTCCGCGGCCTCCTTGCCGGCTTTGCCGGCTAGGCCCGGGCGGCTGATGCTCGATCCTCGACCAGCGCCGGGCCGTTAACAGCCATAGGGAGCTTGGATGCCGTTCTACGAAAACGTCTTTATTGCGCGTCAGGATGTCTCGTCCGCCCAGGTCGAGACGCTTACCGACACGCTCGCCAACCTCGTCACCGAGCACGGCGGCAAGGTCACCAAGCGTGAATATTGGGGCCTGCGCAACCTCTCCTACCGCATCAAGAAGAACCGCAAAGGCCATTACGTCCTGCTCAATCTCGATGCGCCGCCAGCCGCAGTCAACGAACTCGAGCGCAACATGCGCATCAACGAGGACGTGCTGCGCTATCTCACCGTGCGCGTCGAGGCGCTCGAAGAAGGACCGTCGGCGATGATGCAGGCGCGGTCGCGCGGCGAAGAGCGCGAACGCGAGCGCAGCCGCCGGTTCGACCGCGACGGCCGCGAAGGCATTCCCGCCGAACACGAGGGAGGCGAAGCATGAGCGACGACACGCGCGGTGGCGAACGCTCCGAACGCGGCGGCGGTCGCCAACAGACACGCCGGCCGTTTTTTCGCCGGCGCAAATCATGCCCATTCTCCGGACCGCATGCGCCGAAGATCGACTACAAGGACATCAAGCTGTTGCAACGCTTCGTTTCGGAGCGCGGCAAGATCGTGCCGTCACGCATCAGCGCCGTGTCGACCTTGAAGCAGCGCGAGCTGGCGCAGGCGATCAAGCGGGCCCGGTTCCTCGGGCTCCTGCCCTACAGCCTGCGTTGATGGAGGCGAGACGATGATGGAAGTCATCCTGCTCGAGCGGGTCGAGAAGCTCGGCCAGATGGGCCAGGTGGTGAAGGTGCGGCCAGGCTTCGCGCGCAATTACTTGTTGCCGCAGAAGAAGGCGCTGCGCGCCACCAAGGAAAATCTCGCGATCTTCGAGAAACAGCGGACGCAGCTTGAAGCCGCCAACCTGGCGCGGCGCGGCGACGCCGAACAGGTCGCGCAGAAGCTCAACGGCATCTCGGTGTTGATCATCCGCCAGGCGGGCGAAAGCGGCCAGCTCTATGGATCGGTGACGGCGCGCGACATCGCTCAGGCGGTGACCGAAGCCGGCTTCACCGTCGGCAAGGGCCAGATCACGCTCGACAAGGCGATCAAAACGCTCGGCCTTTATCCGATGCGCGTCCGCCTCCATCCCGAGGTCGCGGTTCAGGTGACGGTCAACGTCGCGCAATCGGCCGAAGAGGCCGAGATGCAGGCCAAGGGCATCGACGTCACCAAGCGGGCCCAGGAACCGCGCGACGGCGACCAGGCCGCCGGGGAACCGGTGGCCGAAGCCGATGCCGAAGCTAAGCCGAAGAAGACAAGAGCCAAGGCCAAGGCGAAGACCGACGACGCGGACGAGGCCGAGACGGAAGCCAAGCCTGCCAAAGCCGCCAAGGCGTCGAAAGCCGAGAAGCCGGAAAAAGCCGACAAGCCGAAACGCGAGAAGAAAAAGAGCGCCAAAGAATAGACTCGCGAGCGCCGGCCGCGTCGAGCGGCGGCACCGGAGGCGCATCGATGCAAAGCGTGACGTTGCCCGGCGGCGAGCGGGTTCCCGCGCTCGGCCTCGGCACGTGGATGATGGGCGAGCACGGCGGGCACGAGCCTGAATCCGTCGCCGCCCTCAAACGCGGCATCGATTTCGGCATGACGCTCATCGACACCGCGGAAATGTACGGCGACGGCGGGGCCGAGGAACTGGTCGGCCAGGCGATCGCCGGCCAACGCGACCGGGTTTTCATCGTCAGCAAGGTTTTGCCGTCGAACGCATCGCGGGCCGGCGTCGCGGCTGCCTGCGAACGCAGCTTGAAGCGGCTCGGCACCGACCGTATCGACCTCTATCTGTTGCACTGGCGCGGCGGCGTGCCGTTGCGCGAGACCGTGGCCGGTTTTGTCGACCTGCAGCGTGCCGGCAAGATTCGTCATTGGGGCGTGTCCAATCTCGACCTCGATGAGATGAACGCGGTCTGGGCGGCGCCCGGCGGCGCCGGCTGTGCTGCCAATCAGCTGCTCTACAACCTTGGTCGCCGCGGCATCGAGTGGGACCTGCGGCCGGCGCTGAGCGCGCGCGGCGTGCCGATCATGGCCTATTCGCCGCTCGAACAGGGTCGGCTGCTCGGCAATCGGACACTCAAGCAGGTGGCCGCGGCGCGCGGCGCCACGCCGGCCCAGGTCGCGCTTGCCTGGTTGTTGCAACAGGCCGGCGTCATCGTCATTCCGAAGGCGGCGAACCTGGCCCATGTCGCCGAGAACCGCGCCGCCGCCGAAATTATGCTGACCGCGGCGGAACTCGCGGCCCTCGAGCGGGTTTTTCCACCGCCGGGCCGAAAAATGCCTTTGGCCATGCTTTAATCGGACTTGAATCCGGGCCGCGGATTGCAAGAAAATCCCTAAAACCGGCAAAAAACCACCGGGGATGGCATGACAGTCGGGCTGTTGCTGCGTCACCTCGTTCGTCGAGGCACTCTGCGGATCATCGACGCGACCGGCAAAACGCGCGCCTATTCCGGCGCACCGGGTCCGGCGATCACCATTCGCCTGCACGACCGGCCGGTTGAGCGGCAGTTGCTGTGCAACCCACGCCTGATGTTGGGCGAGGCTTATATGGACGGCCGCCTCACCATCGAGGACGGCGGCAACCTCTACGACCTGCTCGATTTTCTCGGCACCAACATCAACCTGGCGCCGAAAACCATGCTGACGCCACTCTATAACGGCTTCGGCCGGGCGTTCCGCGGCCTCCAGCAATGGAACCCGATCGGCCGTGCCCGCCGCAACGTCGCCCATCATTACGACCTGTCCGACGCGCTCTACGACATCTTCCTCGATCGCGACCGGCAATATTCCTGCGCCTATTTCACCGCGCCCGACCAGACGATCGAACAGGCGCAAGCCAACAAGAAGCGCCATATCGCCGCGAAGCTGATGCTCAAGCCCGGCCAGCGCGTGCTCGACATCGGCAGCGGCTGGGGCGGGTTGGCGCTCTACTTGGCGAAGGAATGCGACGTTGACGTCACCGGGCTGACGCTATCGGTCGAGCAGCATCGGGTCGCCGAACGCCGCGCCGCAGCCGCGGGATTGGCGTCACGCGTGCGGTTCAAGCTGCTGGATTACCGCCAGGAGCGCGCCCAGTACGACCGCATCGTGTCGGTCGGCATGTTCGAGCATGTCGGCGTGCCGCAGTATCCCACCTTCTTCAGTCGGGTGAAGTCGCTGCTCACCGAGGATGGCGTCGCCCTGCTCCACGCCATCGGCCGCTCGGATGGCGCCGGTAGCACCAACCCCTGGATCCGTAAGTATATTTTCCCGGGCGGCTATTCGCCCGCGCTGTCCGAGGTGCTGCCGGTCGTCGAGCGCACCGGCCTCTGGGTCACCGACATCGAGATCCTACGGCTGCATTATGCCGAGACCTTGCGCGCTTGGCGCACGCGGTTCATGACCGAGCGCGAGCGTGTCAAGGCGCTCTATGACGAACGCTTCTGCCGGATGTGGGAATTCTACCTCGCTGGCTCCGAAATCGCGTTCCGCTATCAGGGCCATATGGTGTGGCAGATGCAGATGGCGCGGCGTGTCGAGGCCGTGCCGTTGACGCGCGACTATATGTTCGATTGGGAGCGCAGTCACAAGGCACCCGCCGCCGCCGAAGCCGGACGCGCCGCGTAAGAAAATTCCGCGAGCCGCCGAGTCGCGGGACATTCACACCCGTCATTCATCTGACTCACAGGCGACACATATCGTTTCGTGCATGCCGGCCTGTCGGCGGAGTGCTACAGTTCTGTCATGGAAACCGCGCTGTCGAAGGTAACGCCGCTGCATGACGGCGATGCGGGTTACCGTGTGCCGCCGCAGAACCTCGCGGCCGAACAGGCGCTGCTCGGCGCGATCCTCCAAAACAACAACGTTTACAACAAGGTCTCGGACTTCCTCAGGGCCGAGCATTTCGTCGAGGCGGTGCACGGCCGGATCTTTGCCGCCGTCACGCGGCTGATCGAACGCGGTCAGCTCGCCAATGCGGTGACCCTCAAGAACCAGTTCGACCAGGACGCAGCCCTCGCCGAGCGCGGCGGCGCGAAGTATCTGGCCGAATTGCAATCGAAGGTTGTCACCATCATCAACGCCGGCGATTACGGTCGGACCATTCACGACCTTTATCTCCGTCGCCAGCTCATCGACGTTGGCACCGACGTGGTCAACGAGGCCTACGCTCAGGACCTCGAGCTGACCGCGCCGCAGCAGATCGAGGCCGCCGAGCAGCGGCTGTTCAATCTGGCGACCGTTGGCCAGACCGAGGGCGGATTCCAGCCGTTTACCGCGGCAATGACCGATGCCGTGCGGATGGCCGAAGCGGCCTTCAAACGCAGCGGCAAGACCACGGGCGTTGCCACCGGCTTCACCGACCTCGACAAGCTGCTGGGCGGCCTCCACCCATCCGACCTGATCGTCCTGGCCGGCCGGCCGTCGATGGGCAAGACGGCGCTCGCCACCAATATTGGTTTCAATGCCGCGCGCGCCTTCCGGCCCGGCGCCGACGATGCGACCAAGGCCGAAGACGGCGCCGTCGCGGGGTTCTTCTCCCTCGAAATGTCGTCCGAACAGCTCGCCACCCGCATCCTGGCCGAGGAATCCGGCGTGCCATCGCACGAAATCCGCCAGGGCAAGGTGTCGAACGAGGATTTCGACAAATTCGTCCAGGCCAGCCAGCGCCTGGCCTCGGTGCCGTTTTTCGTCGACGACACACCGGCGATCACCATCGCCGGACTGCGCACCCGCGCCCGTCGGCTGAAGCGAACGCACAATCTCGGCCTCGTCATCGTCGATTATCTCCAGCTCATTCGTGGTTCCAGTGAGGGTGGCGGCTTCGAGAACCGGGTGCAGGAGATTTCCGAGATCACTCGCGGCCTCAAGGCTTTGGCCAAGGAACTCAATGTACCGGTGCTGGCGTTGTCGCAGCTGTCGCGCGCCGTCGAACAGCGCGAGGACAAGCGGCCGATGCTCTCCGACCTGCGTGAATCGGGCTCGATCGAGCAGGACGCCGACGTGGTGATGTTCGTCTTCCGCGAGGAATATTATCTGATGCGCACGCCGCCGACGCAGCGGCCGGAAGAAAGCCAGGAAAAGTTCAACGACCGCATCGAAAAGCACCGGCAGCGCTGCGAGGAAGTCTATGGCCTCGCCGAGATTCACGTCGCCAAGCAGCGCCACGGCCCAATCGGCAAGGTGACCCTGCGCTTCGACGGCAACACGACGAAATTCGACAACTACGTCAGCGGCGACCGCCTGCCCGATGCCTTCTGATCGCAAGGTCGCGACCGACCGGGCGAACGCCATTCTCGAAATCGACTTGCGCGCCGTTGCGGCCAATTGGCGACGGCTGAAGCGCGAACTGGCGCCAGGCGCGCGCCTGGCAGCCGTGATCAAGGCTGACGCCTACGGCCTCGGTGCCGCCGAAGTCGGTCCGATGCTGGTGCGCGCGGGTTGCGACCTCTTTTTCGTTGCCTCGCTCGACGAAGGGATCGCCCTGCGCAAGATCTTGCCGAAAGCCCGCATTGCCGTCCTCGATGGCGTGCTGGCAAAGAGCGAGGCGGAATTCGCGCGCCGCCGGCTCGTTCCGGTGCTCAACGATCTCGGTCAGGTTGCGCGCTGGGGCAAGGCCTATCCCGGTAAATCGGCGATCCTCCACCTCGACACCGGCATGGAGCGGCTCGGTTTATCGCGCGCCGAAATGGACCGGTTAACCGCAGACCCGGCGTTGCTCGGGCGCCTCGATCTCGCCGCGATCATGAGTCACCTCGCCTGCGCCGACGAGCCCGAGCATCCAAAAAACCCCGAGCAGCTCGCGCGCTTCCGCGCCGCGCTCGCGCGCCTGCCCAAAGCGCCGGCATCGCTTGCTTCGTCATCGGCGATCTTTCTCGGACCTGCCTATCATTTCCAGATCGTGCGTCCGGGCGCGGCGCTGTTCGGTATCAATCCCCTGCCCGGCAAACCCAATCCGATGCGCGCCGCCGTCGCCCTCAAAGCCAGGATTCTCCAGGTCCGTGACGTTGACGCAGGAGAGACCGTTGGATATGGTGCGACGCACCGCATGGAGCGGCCGAGTCGCATTGCGACTGTCGCAGTCGGTTACGCTGATGGCTGGCTCCGCTCCGCGAGCGACCGCGGCAGCGCGGCGATCGCCGGTCGAAGGGTTCCCCTCGTTGGACGCATCTCGATGGATCTGCTGACGCTCGACGTGACGGGGATCGAGGCGGATCGGGCGAAGCCCGGTGCCTACGTAGATTTGCTCGACAACAGCTATGGCATCGACGACGCAGCGGCGGCCGCGCGCACGATCGGCTACGAGATGCTGACACTGCTCGGCCGGCGCTACGCCCGGGTCTATCGCGGAGCACGCTGAATGGCGTTTCTCGCGCGGGTCGGCCGCGTCGTCCTGGCATTCCTGGCGGCGACCGGCCGTTTAACGCTGTTCACGATCACCGCGATCAGCCACTGCTTTCGGCCGCCGATCTATATCAACCTCATCCTCCGGCAGTTCATCGACATCGGCTATTACTCGCTGCCCGTCGTGGGATTGACCGCGATCTTCATCGGCATGGTGCTTGCGTTGCAGTTGCACACCGGCTTCAACCGCATCACCGGCGGCGAAAGCGCCATCGCGCAGGTCGTAGTTTTGGGCATGACGCGCGAGCTCGGCCCGGTGATCGCCGGCCTGATGGTCGCCGGGCGTATCGGCGCCGCCATCGCCGCCGAAGTTGGCACGATGCGCGTCACGGACCAGATCGACGCGCTGTCGACGCTGTCGACTAATCCATACAAATACCTCGTGGTGCCGCGTCTCCTCGCGGGCATTGTCGCGCTGCCGGTGCTGGTGCTAGTCGCCGATAATATCGGTGTCTTCGGCGGTTTCCTGGTGGCCACCTATAAATTCGGCTTCAATCCTGCCGCCTATCTCCAGAACACCGCGGATTTCCTCCGCAGCAGCGACGTGATTTCTGGCCTGGTGAAATCGGCCGTCTTCGGCTTCCTGATCTCGCTGATGGGCTGTTATACCGGTTATCATTCGAAGGGCGGCGCGCAGGGCGTGGGCGCCGCGACAACCTATGCGGTGGTGTCGGCCTCGGTGCTAATTTTGACGTTCGACTACATCCTCTCGGCGTTGCTGTTCTCGTCATGACCGGCGCGCCCAAAATCTCCGTCCGCGGGCTGAAGAAATCCTTCGGCTCCAAGGTCGTGCTCGACGGACTCGATCTCGACGTTGGCGTCGGCGAAAGCGTCGTCGTGATCGGCGGCTCGGGCACCGGCAAGTCGGTGATGGTCAAATGCATCATCGGACTAATGGAACCCGACGCCGGCTCGATCAAGATCGATGGGCAAGAGGTTACGGGCCTGAAGCGCGGCGAGCGCGAGCGACTGATGCGCAAGTTCGGCATGCTGTTTCAGGGTGCCGCGCTCTTCGACAGCTTACGTGTCTGGCAGAACGTCGCCTTCGGTCTCATCCAGGGCCATGGCATCGGCCGCGACGAAGCCAAAGCGACGGCGATCAAGACGCTTGGCGCCGTCGGACTCGGTCCCGAAGTGGCCGAGCTGTGGCCAGCGGAACTTTCGGGCGGCATGCAGAAGCGCGTCGGTCTGGCACGCGCCATCGCCGCCAAACCCGAAATCATCGTCTTCGACGAGCCGACGACCGGCCTCGATCCGATCATGGGCGACGTGATCAACGATCTGATCATCAAATGCGTGCGCGATCTCGGCGCGACGGCGGTTTCGATCACACACGACATGG
>JAGWIH010000388.1 GCA_028866355.1 Alphaproteobacteria bacterium | reverse complement strand
TCCTCCAGACTGTGGCCCGCTTCCTGAACTGAGCGAAACGACATGTCCGCCCGCATCCTGGTTGTCGACGACGTCGATGTGAACGTCAAACTGCTCGAAGCCAAGCTGGCGAGCGAGTATTTCAACGTGCTTGCCGCCAACGACGGCGAGAACGCGCTCCGGATCGCTCAGGACGAGCGGCCCGACCTCATCCTGCTCGACGTCATGATGCCGCGCATGGACGGATTCGAAGTTTGCCGCCGGCTCAAGGCCGATGCGCGGACGTCCGACATCCCGGTGGTGATGGTCACCGCGCTGACGGAGGCCGCCGACCGCGTCCGCGGGCTCGAAGCCGGCGCCGACGATTTCCTTTCCAAGCCGGTCAACGACATCGCGCTCTTCGCGCGGGTGCGCTCGCTCGTGCGGTTGCGCCGCATGATGGAAGAGTGGCACCATCGCGAGGAAGTCTACGATCAGTTCAATGCCCTCTTCGATCGCGAAGCCCCGGCCGAGGATCGTGGTCCGGCGCGCGTTCTGTTGTGGGAGGAGAACAGCTTCTCCGGCGCCCGTATCGCCGAGCTGCTGGCGCCGGTGGCGAGCGAAGTCGTCCGCCCGACGAGCGCCGAAGAGCTTATTCACAACTGCGATCATTCGATCGAGCTGGTCATTTTGTCATTGGCCGGCAAGCTCGATGCGTTGCGCCTCGTGTCGCAGCTGCGCGCGCAAGAGCAAAGTCGCCTCGTGCCGATCCTCCTGATCGCCGATCCTTCGGAGTTGCCACGCCTGGCCAAGGGTCTCGATCTCGGCGCCACCGATTACCTGGTGCGGCCGCTCGATCGTAACGAGCTGATCGCCCGGGCCCGCACCAGCATCCGCCGCAAGCGCGTGCAGGATCGGTTGCAGGAGAACTATCAAAAGAGCCTGTCGCTGGCCCTCACCGACGGCCTGACCGGCCTCTACAATCGCCGCTACCTTTCGGCCCATCTGGAAAGCTTGCTGCCGAGCGTCGCGGACGGCGCCAAGGGGCCCGGATTGCTCATGTTCGATCTCGACTTCTTCAAGCGCGTCAACGATACGCACGGCCATGCGGCCGGCGACGCCGTGTTGCGCGAGGTCGCGGCGCGTGTCGCGCGCAATGTCCGCGCCTTCGATCTCGTTTCGCGGTATGGCGGCGAGGAGTTCGTCGTCGTTCTGCCGGAAACACCGTTGCCCGTCGCCGTCGTCGTTGCCGAGCGTCTGCGCGCCGTGGTCGCCGAGAAACCGGTTGCCGTCGGCGAGGGCGCCGAGATCAACGTCTCGATCAGCGTCGGCGTTGCTGTGACGCGCGACGCCAGCGAGACAGCGGCTTCGTTGATGCGTCGCGCCGACGAGGCGCTCTATGCGGCGAAGGCGCACGGCCGTAACTGCGTGATGACTTATCCGGCGGACGCCGCGGTTGCCAACGGCGCCGCCGCCTGACGGCGACAGGCCGCAACCTAGAAATGCGAAAAGCCGCATCGAAGGATGCGGCTTTTTTCGTGGGCGCGATAAGCAACCGCTTTACTTGATCTTGGATTCCTTG
>JAGWIH010000387.1 GCA_028866355.1 Alphaproteobacteria bacterium | reverse complement strand
ACCAGGGCGCGTGCGTCGGCCAGCCGACGCGCCGCCGGCGCCATGTCTTCGGCCGGCTTGAGCGGATTTTGGGGTGCCACCAGCCACCACACCTCGTCGAGACCGAGCCGCCGCAGCGCCTCGAGGCTCAATTGCACGTGGCCGCGATGAGCGGGGTTGAAAGAACCGCCGAGCAGGCCGACGCGGCGCGGCGGCGCATGCCCAATGCCGAGCGCCGCGAGCGTCAGGGCCGCACCTGGCCGTCGCCGCGCACGACGTATTTGAAGCTGGTGAGCTGTTCGGCGCCGACCGGCCCGCGCGGTGGCAGCCGGCCGGTCGAGATGCCGATCTCGGCGCCCATACCGAATTCGCCGCCGTCGGCGAACTGGGTCGAGGCGTTGATCAAGACGATCGCGCTATCGACCTCGGTCAGGAATTTCTCCGCCGCGGTTTTTTCTTCGGTGACGATCGCGTCGGTGTGGTGCGAGCCGTAGTGATTGACGTGGCTGATCGCAGCGTCAAGCCCGTCGACCACTTTCACCGCCAGGATCGCGTCGAGATATTCGGCGTACCAATCCTGCTCGGTCGCGGTCTTGGCGTCGCGGTCAAGCGCGCGTACCGCCTCGTCGCCGCGGATCTCGCAACCGGCGCCGTGCAGATCGGCGAGGATCGGCGGAAGCAGCGCCGCCGCGACGGAGCGGTCCACCAGCAGCGTTTCGGCGGCGCCGCACACGCCGGTGCGCCGCATCTTGGCGTTGAGCACGATCTTACGCGCCTTGGCCGGATCGGCGGCGCGATCGAGATAGACGTGGCACACGCCTTCGAGATGCGCGATCACGGGCAGGCGACTTTCGGTCTGCACGCGCTCGATCAGCGAGCGGCCGCCGCGCGGCACGATGACGTCGATCAAATCGTTCATGGCCAACATATGACCGACGGCTGCGCGATCCGTGGTCGGCACCAGCTGCACCGCGGCGCGCGGCAGTTTGGCCCGTTCGAGGCCAGTCTCGATCGCGGCGACGATCGCGCGCGACGAATGGAAGCTTTCCGAGCCGCCGCGCAAGATCGCGGCATTGCCCGAGCGGATGCACAGGCCGCCGGCGTCGGCGGTCACGTTCGGCCGGGATTCATAGATGATGCCGATCACGCCCAAGGGAACACGCACGCGCTCGATCTTCAAGCCGTTGGGCCGTGTCCAGGCGGCAAGCACGGTGCCGATCGGGTCGGGCAGGGACGCAACTTCGGCGAGGCCGCGGGCCATGGCTTCGATGCGTCCGTCGTCGAGCATCAGCCGGTCGATCATCGCCGGCGACAATTGCTTGTCGCGCGCCGATTGCAGATCGCGCCGGTTGGCGTCGGCGATCGTGCCGCGCGTCGCACGGATCGCGGTCGCCGCGTGATTGAGGGCATCGGTGCGCCGATCGGCCGAGGCGCGGGCGAGGGTTGCGGCGGCGGCGCGCGCCGCGCGGCCCAGGCCCAGCATCGTTTCGCGGAGCTTTTCGCTCGCCCGTTCGTCGGCGGTTTCGAGCGCGGTCATTTCACCACCAGATCGTCGCGGTGGATCATTTCG
>JAGWIH010000386.1 GCA_028866355.1 Alphaproteobacteria bacterium | reverse complement strand
GGCGCGTCAGCCTGCCCAACGATCTCGCGGCCGTACAACACTTCGTTCGGGCGCACGTACGCCAGGGGGTTGCGGCATGAGCATCCGCATCAGCCAGCTCGCCAACGGCATGCGCGTCGTCACCGATGCGATGGACTCGGTCGAGACCGTATCGCTCGGCGTCTGGGTGGGTGTCGGCACGCGGCATGAGCCGAAAGAGATCAACGGCGTCGCGCACGTGCTGGAGCACATGGCGTTCAAGGGAACGACACGCCGGTCGGCGCTCGCGATCGCCGCCGAGATCGAGGCGGTCGGCGGCCATCTCAACGCCTATACGTCGCGCGAGCACACCGCCTATTACGCCAAGGTGATGAAGCCGGACGTGCCGCTGGCGGTCGACATCCTGGCCGACATCCTGCAACATTCGACGTTCGAGCCGGCGGAGCTGGAGCGCGAGCGCGCGGTCATCTTGCAAGAGATCGGTCAGGCACAGGATACGCCCGAGGACATTATCTACGACTACCTCCAGGAGCACGCGTTTCCCGATCAGCCGATGGGCCGGCCCGTGCTCGGCCGCGCCGCGATCATCCGGGCGCTCGCGCGCGACGCGGTGGCGGGCTATCTAACGCGCAACTACGCCGCGCCGGGCATGGTTCTGGCCGCGGCCGGTAACTGCGATCACGATGCGGTGGTCGCGCTGGCCGAGCGCGCGTTCGTGGCATTGCCGAAGCTGAGTCATCTCGCGACGGAACCTGCACGCTATGTCGGCGGCGAATATCGCGAGGACCGCGATCTCGAGCAGGTCCATGTCGTGCTTGCGTTTCCCGGCTTTACCTTCACCGATCCGGACTATCACGCCGCATCGGTTGTCTCTGCAGCGCTCGGCGGCGGTATGTCGTCGCGCTTGTTTCAGGAGATTCGCGAAAAGCGCGGCCTCGTCTATTCGATCTATTCGTTCAGTCACTCCTATACAGACGGTGGTTTGTTTGGCGTGTACGCCGGCACCGGCGAGCGCGAGGCGGCTGAGCTGCTGCCGGTCCTGTGCGACGAGATCCGCAAGCTGGAGCGCGGCTTCGATCCGCTCGAACTTGACCGCGCCCGTGCGCAGCTCAAGGCCGGTCTGCTGATGTCCCTCGAAGCGACGTCGGCGCGCGCCGAACAACACGGCAATCATGTGCTGGTGTTCAATCGGCCGTTCGATGCCGCCGAAATCGTCCGTCGCATCGACGCGGTCGACGCATCCGCCGTGGCGCGCGTCGCATCGCGGCTGATCGCGGCGCAACCGACGTTTGCCGCGCTGGGTCCGATCGGCGCCGTCGAGGATTATGACCGCCTCGCGCGGCGCTTGGCGGCGTAGGAGAACCACGGTGGGGTCGGAACTTCTGGCCATCACCCGTATTTTCGGCGCCGCGCCGCCGCCGTTCCGGCTGGTTGGCCCGCGCGTCACGCTGCGCACGCCCGAACGCGAGGATTTCGACGAATGGGCGGCCTTGCGCGCCCAATCGCGCGGGTTTCTCGCGCCGTTCGAGCCGAGTTGGCCGAACGACGCCGTCACCCGCGCCGGCTTCCGC
>JAGWIH010000385.1 GCA_028866355.1 Alphaproteobacteria bacterium | reverse complement strand
AGCTGCGCGCGCACCGCCGCCGGATCGATCTGATGCGGCACGGCGTGCAACGCCATCGCCAGACCGCGCTGCAACAGCCGCCAGGTGCCGACGACGATGACGAACGCGATCGCCAGGCTCACCGCCGGATCGAGCCGCAGCCAGCCGGTCGCGATGACGAGCGCGCCCGACGCGGCAACGCCGAGGCTGATGCCGGCGTCGCTCATCGCGTGGACGAGTGCAGTCTTGAGGTTGAGATCGTGTTGGTTGCCGCCGCGTGACAACAGCAAGGCGATGACGCCATTGACGACGACGCCGACGAGCGCCACGGCGATGACGGTCTCGCCGGAAACTGGCGTCGGCGCTGCCAGGCGGCGAATCGCCTCGGCGGCGATCGCGCCGACCGCGATCAGCAAGATGATGGCATTGAGCAGCGCGGCGAGGATCGATGAGCTGCCGAGGCCATAGGTGAAGCGGTGGCTGGGCTCGCGGCGCGCGAGCTGCGTCGCGGCGAAGGCGGCGCCGAGACCCAGCGCGTCCCCGAAATTGTGGCCGGCGTCGGCGAAGAGCGCCATCGAGCCGCCGAGCCAACCGAACAAAGCTTCGGCAGCGACGAAGGCGAGATTAAGTGCAACCGCAAATGCAAACAGCGCCGCGTTGCCCGCGGCGCTGTGATGCCTGTGACCGTGATGATCGTGCGCGTCGCCCATCGCCCTACTGTGCCTCCGATTTGGAGGCGAGGCGAGGGGTGGCAGTCAGCCGCGCTTAGTGTGCGTGCGAGGTCCGGCCGGCCTTCGCCCAGACCGGCGCGCGCGCCGGACGCGGGTGGCTCAGCACATAGGGGATCTCGGCGCGGTTGATTCCGATATCCGCCAATGACCGGTCGTCGAGCGACGCGAGCTCGGCATAGGCCCGCTGGCGCTCGCGCCACGTCGCATAGCGCCGGGCAAGGGCACGGGAGGCTTGGCCAATGAGGCTCAACATGGCTTGAATCCTTGGTTTAGAAGCTTTATCGCACTGCACAAAAGATAATACCTGTTGACCTATTGTGCGACGCAATATTGGTATACCAGGCCCGCGACCGGCGCATCGCCGGGAGGTGGAAACGGTAAATCGGGGCCGATTTGCTATTCTCCGCCGCATGGATGCGAGCCAGATCAGTGGCGAGATGCCGCCCAAGGAATCCAGCTCCGAGAAACTCGCTCGGCTGCGCGCCGAGTTAGGTCGCCAAAACTTTGCCGGTTTCGTCGTGCCGCGTGCCGACGAACACCAAGGCGAATATGTGCCGCCGTCGGCCGCGCGCCTGGGTTGGCTGACCGGTTTTACCGGCTCGGCCGGGCTCGCGGTTGTGCTACGCGACAAGGCGGCGGTGTTTGTCGATGGCCGCTATACGCTCCAGGCCGAGGCGCAGGTCGAAGGTGCGCTCTATGAGCGCCGTCATTTGGTCGAGCAGCCGGCAACCGATTGGATCGCCGCCAACCTCAAGGCCGGCGAAACGCTCGCCTACGATCCGTGGCTGCTGACGCCGGGCGAGGTGGAGCGCTATCGCGCCGCCTGTGCCCGCGCTGGCGGCAAGCT
>JAGWIH010000384.1 GCA_028866355.1 Alphaproteobacteria bacterium | reverse complement strand
TTTTGGGGCTCGCTGCCGCTGAGCGTCGCCGCCGGCGCGGATTTCCCGCTGGCGCTGTTCGAATTCTTGACGACGGGGCGCCGCGACTTTCCGCAGCACTACCGCACCGGATTGTGCTGCCGCAATCTGCCGCTCGACATCGAGTGGCAGATCGCCAATTTGCACGCCGACCGTACCGATCCGACGCTCGCCACCAAGACGCTGCCCGCCGTGCTGGGCGAAACCGTCGCCAATATCCTGACGCTGCGCGAGCGCTGGGACAGTCTGACGCTCGACGATCCGAAGCCGGGCCTCGCCGAGATCGGCGACCTTTTGCGCCGCGCCGCCGGCAAGCTGACCAAGCCCCGCCGCGCGCTCGACACGGAGACCGCGTGAGCGCCATGGCCGAACCCGTAACCCGGCTGGCGCCGACATCGGCATCGCCGGCCCGTGAGCCGGACGAAGCCAAAGCGCCGATCGCCGATAAGGGCGCGCAGCTGACCGTGATCGTCGAGCGTGATGTGGCCGGTCTCGAACGCCATCTCGCGGCCTGGGAATCCTTGTCGGCGGCCGCGCTCGAGCCCAACGTATTCTACGAGCCGTGGGTCCTGCTGCCGGCGCTGCGCCATCTGCGCGACGGTGCCGACCTTCTGTTCCTGTTCGTCTATGCCCAAGCACCCGGCGCCGGCGGCGAGCCGCCGGTGTTGTGCGGCTTCTTCCCGTTGGAGCGGCAAAACCATTACAAGAACATGCCGGTCAGCGCGCTCCGTCTGTGGAAGCATCTCCACTGCTTCCTCTGCAGTCCGTTGGTGCGCGCCGAGACGGCACAAGCGTGCTTCCAAGCCGTATTCGATTGGGCGGCCGGTGATCCACGCGGCTCCATCCTGATCGAATTCGGCGGCGTGTCGGGTGACGGCCCGCTGTGGACGGAGCTTGTTGAGTTTCTCGAAGAGCACCGCCATCCGACACTGACGCTCGAATGCAGCACCCGGGCGATGCTGCGCCCGCACGCCGACGCCAAGACCTATCTTGAAGAGGCGCTGTCGACCAAGAAGCGCCGGACGCTGCGGCAACAGGAAAACGCACTCGGGCGGCAGGGACCGCTCGAATACACCATGCTGCCGGGTGACGGCGATCTGGCGGCCTGGGCGGAGCATTTCCTCCGCCTGGAAGCAAGCGGCTGGAAAGGCCGCGAAGGCACGGCGTTGTCGTGCATTCCGGCGCAGAAGCAGTTCTTCGTCGAGACGCTGCACGAGGCGTTCCGGCGCGGCCGTCTGATGGTGCTGACGCTGTCGCTGGGCGGCACGCCGATTGCGCAACTGTGTAATTTCCTCTGCCGCAACGGCTCGTTCGCGTTCAAGGTCGCGTTCGACGAGGCCTACGCGCGCTATTCGCCGGGCGTGCTGCTCGAGCTCGAGAA
This sequence comes from Alphaproteobacteria bacterium, assembly GCA_028866355.1. Classification (GTDB taxonomy): domain Bacteria; phylum Pseudomonadota; class Alphaproteobacteria; order ATCC43930; family CGMCC-115725; genus REEB95. The sequence goes on along the minus strand of JAGWIH010000384.1, from coordinate 175 downwards.
CATCGCCGAGGTGCATCGCCATACCTGGATTCACTGGATGGATTCGTGCTCGTCGCCGGGACCGGCGCTGACGAAGCAGATCTGGCTCGACCGGCGCATCATCCAGACCATCCTGGCAACGTCGGGCCGTTCGCCCGGACCGTTCCTCATCGCGGTCCTGCCCTTCATGCAGTGG